>CAYSBG010000120.1:0-6560 GCA_964429125.1 uncultured Aliiroseovarius sp. | reverse complement strand
GCGACGGTGCGCAACGCGCGTGGATCTAGTTATCCGGACCCGGCGCGGGCGGCGAAACTGGCCGAGGAGGCCGGGGCGGATGGTATCACCGCGCATTTGCGCGAGGATCGGCGCCACATCACCGATAGCGACATTGAACGCCTGGTCGAGGTGCTGGAAGTGCCGCTGAATTTCGAGATGGCCGCGACGGAAGAGATGCAGGCGATTGCCCTGCGCCACAAGCCGCATGCGGTGTGTATCGTGCCGGAAAAGCGCGAAGAATTGACCACCGAGGGCGGGCTGGAAGTGGCGCGTCAGGAAAACCGCCTGGCGGGTTTCATTGCACCGCTCAAGGATGCCGGCTGTCGGGTGAGCCTTTTCGTTGCCGCAGATATGGCGCAGGTGGAGGCGGCCGCGCGGATTGGCGCCGATATCGTCGAGCTGCACGCGGGCGCCTATTGCGACCTGTACCACGAGGGCGATCTTGAGGCGAGCGCGCGCGAATTGGCACGGTTGCGTGAGATGTCGGCACATGGCGCCGCGCTTGGGCTGGAAGTGCACGCGGGCCACGGGTTCACCTTCGAGACGGTCAAGCCGGTGGCGGCATTTCCCGAGGTGATGGAACTCAATATCGGCCATTTCCTGATTGGCGAAGCGATCTTTACCGGGCTGAAGGCGGCAATTGCCGAAATGCGCCGGTTGATGGATGAAGCGCGGGCCTAAGTCGCCGCCGGATTGCCAACGCGGCATTGCTGTTTTCTGCGCGAAAACAGCCCAGTGCAAATTTTGCTGACATTGCGCCAGGCGACAAATAGACTGGGGGTGGGACGTTATTGAAAAGGACAGAACATGAAATGGATTTTGACATTGGCGCTGGCATTTGCCACCGCGTTTTTTGCAAATGCGGCCAGTGCGCAGGAGGTCAGCGAATGCGACTGGCGCGCCTCGGCCCGCACCCTGGTCGAGCCATGGGAGGAAAACAGCCGCGCCTTTGCCAACGGCAATGTGCGCATCGCGCTTCTGGACACGATCGAACCGGGCGCGGTGCCTTATCAAATCCTGGTCCTGTCACCGCCTTTTGACGAGCTTGGCGCGCGCCAATGCCGGGTGATTTCGTTTCAGGGCGGTTTCGGCTTTGCCGGGGTCAGCTTCTCCGCGCTCGAGGCCAGCTATGACCCGGCGGTCGGGCTCAACTTTTCTCTGCCGGTGGTGATTTATCTGGAAGAAGCCAATTTCGCCAATCCCTCACTGCTGCATTTTACCGTCAATCAGGCCACCGGCGCGGTGGTGGCCGACATGGAACTGGGCCGCGAATGATCCTTGGCATCGGTACGGACCTGGCCAATATCGAGCGGATTGCGGGCGTTTTGCAACGCCATGGCGACCGCTTCCGCAACCGGGTCTTTACCGGGGTCGAGCAGGCAAAGGCCGAGCGTCGGCGGGATGTGGCCGGTACCTATGCCAAGCGCTGGGCCGCCAAGGAGGCGTGCTCAAAGGCGTTGGGCACCGGCCTGCGCATGGGCATCAGTTGGAAGGACATGGCGGTCAGCAACCTTGAGACCGGCCAACCGGTCATGGCCCTGAGCGGTTGGGCCAGAGAGCGGCTAGGCGCAATGACACCGCCCGGACACGAAGCGATTGTTCACGTGACTTTGACCGATGATCACCCCTGGGCACAGGCCTTTGTGGTGATCGAGGCACGCCCCATTGCTTGACTCCCCCGCCCGGGCCGCTCATATCCCCTGCATCACAGGCATCGTATTGGCAGGTAGGAACGAAAATGGCTGACAAAAAACAAGATGGTATTATGGAAACCATCAAAACCGTCTTCTGGGCGCTGTTGATCGCCGGTGTGTTTCGTACCCTGTTTTTCCAGCCGTTCTTTATTCCGTCAAGCTCGATGAAGGATACGTTGTTGATCGGCGATTTCCTTTTCGTCAACAAGATGGCCTATGGGTACAGCCGCTATTCCTGCCCGTTTTCGGCCTGCCCGATCCCGGGTCGCCTGTTCGGCTCGGCACCGGAACGGGGCGACGTCATCGTCTTTCGCCACCCGTCACTGGGTCAGGATTACGTCAAGCGCCTGATTGGTCTGCCGGGCGACAAGATCCAGGTTAAAAACGGTGTGGTGTTCATCAATGGCCAGGAGGCCACGCAGGTCCCTGCCGGCACGTTTGTCGAGACCTACGAGCGCCAGGGCCAGCAAGCCCGGTTTCCGAGCTGTTCAAATGGCGCGGTCGGAATTGACGGCGATTGTGAAAAACAACGCTTTATGGAAACCCTGCCGAACGGGGTGACCCATGCGATCCTCAATATCTCGGATCGGGGTAATCTGGACAATACCGGGGTATTTACCGTACCCGAGGGCAGTTATTTCTTCATGGGCGATAACCGCGACAATTCGCTGGACAGCCGGGTGGCGCAATCGGCGGGCGGGGTCGGCTTT
This sequence comes from uncultured Aliiroseovarius sp., assembly GCA_964429125.1. Taxonomy (GTDB): domain Bacteria; phylum Pseudomonadota; class Alphaproteobacteria; order Rhodobacterales; family Rhodobacteraceae; genus JAAEUB01. The sequence goes on along the minus strand of CAYSBG010000120.1, from coordinate 4,135 downwards.
GTACCCGAAGAATACCTGCTTGGCCGGGTCGACCGGGTCATGTTCTCGGCCGCCGGGAAACGGCTGCTGTATTTCTGGACCTGGCGTTCGGACCGGTTTTTTCAAGCGGTCGAGTGAGGCGGGTGTGAAACTGTCTGGCGCGCTTGCGGATTTCTCTCGGCGTATTGGCCACGATTTCGCCAGGCCGGAGCTGTTGAATCGTGCGCTGACCCATGGGTCGATGTCTTCGCCGACACGGCCGGACAACCAGCGGCTGGAATTTCTCGGCGACAGAGTGCTGGGCATGGTCATTGCCGAGGCGCTGTTTCGGGCCGACCCGGAGGCTGCAGAGGGCAAGTTGGCGCCACGGTTTAACGCCCTGGTGCGCAAGGAGGCCTGCGCCGGGGTGGCACGCGATATCGGTTTGGGCGAGGTGCTGAAGCTGGGCCGTTCGGAGACCGTTTCCGGGGGGCGGCGCAAAGAGGCGCTGCTGGGGGATGCCATGGAGGCGGTGATTGCCGCGGTCTATCTGGACGCGGGGTTTGAGCGCGCGCGCGCCATGGTGCTGCGCCTTTGGAATGCGCGCATTGCCGGGGTCGAGGACGACGCGCGCGACGCGAAATCCAGCCTGCAGGAATGGGCACAGGCGCGCGGATTGCGCCCGCCGGCCTATGTTGAACTGGCCCGCGAGGGGCCGGACCACGCACCGGTTTTTACCATCGAAGTACGGCTGGATGGCCATGGCAGCGCCCAGGCCAGGGCGGGCGCCAAGCGTAACGCCGAGCAAGAGGCGGCGGCGGCGCTATTGGCCAGGCTGGTCGGATAAGCCGGAGACCCAAAGGCGCGCAAGGGGGCAGATTGCCCGACGTGCCACTGGTCCCGCCGGTAAATTTGCGGTATCGCAGGAATGTTGAACCCTAGGAGGTCGTATGACCACACGAGCGGGCTTTGTCGCCCTTATTGGTGAGCCTAACGCGGGCAAGTCGACGCTGACCAATCGCATGGTCGGCGCCAAGGTATCCATTGTCACCCACAAGGTGCAGACTACCCGCGCGCGTATTCGCGGGGTGGCGATCGAGGGCGAGGCGCAGATTGTATTCGTCGACACGCCGGGATTGTTCAGCCCCAAGCGCCATCTGGACCGGGCCATGGTGGCGGCCGCCTGGGGGGGCGCGGCGGACGCGGATATCATCGTTTTGCTGATCGAGGCGCATCGCGGTGTGACCAAGGGGGTGAAAGCCATTTTGCAGCGGCTGGGCGATATCGGCGGCGGGCGTAATGTGGCGTTGGCGATCAACAAGATTGACCGGGTAAAGTCCGAGGTGTTGCTGGCGCTGGTTGCAGATATCAACGAGCGGTTTACGTTCAGCGAAACCTTTCTGATTTCGGCCGAGAAGGGGCACGGGGTCGACGATCTGCGCAAGTGGTTGGCCGGGCGCCTGCCCGAGGGGCCGTGGTTGTATCCGGAAGACCAGATTGCCGACCTGCCGCTCAAGATGATCGCCGCCGAAATGACGCGCGAGAAGCTGACGTTACGGTTGCATCAGGAATTGCCCTACCAGTTGACGGTCGAGACCGCGCAATGGGAGGAACGCAAGGATGGCTCGGTCAAGGTTGACCAGATCATCTATGTGGTGCGCGACGGGCACAAAGGCATTTTGCTGGGCAAACGTGGCGAGACCATCAAGGCGGTATCGCAGGCCGCGCGCGCAGAATTGTCCGAGTTCCTGGGGCGTAGGGTGCATCTGTTCCTGCAGGTCAAAGTGCGGCCCGGCTGGATGAATGAAAGCGAGCGCTATTCGGAAATGGGCCTGGATTTTCGCGACGGGCGCGCGTGATGGTGCGCCTGACCGCCGATATGTGGGTTTCGGCCTATTTGCGGCGGTTGGATCTAGCGGGCATTTCTGCCTATGTGACCCGTAGAGGGGATGCGACTGCCGGGGCGGTGCTGGTCAAACTGGCAACGTTGGATGGAAAGGCCGTGGCCTGGGAGCGGTCCTATGATTTAAAGAGTGGAGAACGTGCCTGGGTGGTGCTGGCCGAGGGGGAGGAGCGCGAGGTGGATGCTTCGATTGCCCGCCAGAAAGGTTTTGACCCGGACCTGTGGGTGATCGAGGTAGAAGACCGCAAGGGGCGTCATCTTTTGGATGAAGAGGGTTTGGCGGGGTAGGATTTCGCCGGGGCTGCTGCCCCGGCGACCGGGTGGGGGCGCTGCCCCCACACCCCCGCGGTATTTGGGCCAAGATGAAGAGGGTTTGGCATGGAATGGCGCGAAGAGGGGATATTGCTGGCGGCGCGCAAACATGGCGAGACCTCTTTGATCATTGATGTTCTGACCGAGGCGCATGGACGGCATGCGGGGGTGGTACGCGGCGGGGTGTCGCGCAAGATCGCCCCGGTTCTGCAGCCTGGCGCGCAGCTTGATCTGGCCTGGCGGGCGCGGCTGGAAGCACATTTGGGCACGTTTCGGGTAGAGCCGGTGCGAAGCCGCGCCGGGGCGGTGATGGGGGATGCAACGGCATTGGCCGGGCTGAACGCTATTTGCGCGTTATTGGTTTTTGCCCTGCCGGAACGGGAGCCGCATCCGGTTTTGTACCGGCGTACATTGGCGATGCTCGATGTGTTGGGGAACTCGCCGGCCTGGCCGGTGGCCTATCTGAAATGGGAGTTGGCGTTGCTGGAGGATTTGGGCTTTGGACTGGATCTGAGGTCTTGTGCGGTGACAGGCTCATTCGATGATCTGGCCTATGTGAGCCCGAAAACCGGACGGGCGGTTTCGGCGGAAGGGGCCGGGCAATGGGCCGACAGGCTGTTGCCGTTGCCGCCGGAATTGTTGGGCGCGGGGACCGGGGAAGCGGGCAATCTGGCCGATGGGCTGCGTACCACCGGGCATTTCCTGATCCATCGGCTGGCGGCGAGCCACGGCAATCGCCCGCTACCGGAAGCGCGGGCGCGGCTTGAGGATCGTTTGGCCAGTTGGGCGGGGATCAAAGCCGTGTGAACACCATCTCGATGTCGTTCTCCGCGCTGAGGATCAGCGTCGTTCCCGCCACTTCGGCGATTGTGACCTTGGTCAGGGCATTAAAAAAGACCTGTTCTTCGGCCATTTGGCTGCATGCCATTTTCGTGGCGCCGATGGCCTTTATTTCGATCCATGGGTATGGCGCGGTTTGTTGCGCCGTATACCCGTTGCAGGGGCCCTGGCCGGTCACGCGCCCCGCTGCGGGAAAAGCAATGGTCGCGTTTGCCAGGAACGGTGCCCCGTTAAGCGCGCTCAGTTTCCAGGAACTGCCCGGGTCGACAAAAGCCGCCACGCTTTGATCGGCGTTGTTGCAGGCAAGCAGAGCCAGCGGAAAAAAGAGAGAGGCGAGCAGGCGCATGTCAATTTGCCATGGCTTCGGGGGAGCCTTCGACGACAAATTTGTTTTCCGCGTGGCATGTTGTGCAATTGATCATCAGATCGCCCATCGCGGTCAATACGGCTTTGGGGTCGCCGGTTTCGGCGATTTGACCCAGATCGGTGAACAAACCATGGGTAGCAAAGCCCAGCTGCTTGAACTCGATCGGCAGTTTGCCGATAAGCGAGGGTGACATATCACCCTCATTATTGCCCATTTCCGTTGCAAGGCTGGCCGCTTGTCCAAGGTTATCTTCGGCTACCGCTTCGGTAATGCCTTGAATTGTTTCCAGAAATTTCCGCATCTCGCCGAGAATCATGATTCGTTCGTCCGAGGTGACAAGGATCGCGGTACGCTCGTCATTGCTGGCGATGGTTTTGCCGGTGAGGATGAAAGTCTTGACCATGAAGCCAAGGCCCAACAGCAACACAAGAATTACAGCCCAAAGCAAAGCGGCATTTTTTAACATTTTACACTCCCTTTCTGTCCTTGCTAGGGGACGTGTTCGTAAGCGTCAACCTTGAGCGCAGGAAGATTTGCGACATGCGCTAGCAGATACCTCCGCATGGGGGAGCAGGGCGTGCGCACCGGCGTTGGACATTGAATTCAGAGGATTCAGGCCAGCAATCTGCGGGCGATAACCTGGGCCTGAATTTCGGCGGCACCTTCGAAAATGTTGAGGATGCGGGCGTCACACAGGATGCGGCTGATCTGGTATTCCAGGGCAAAGCCGTTGCCGCCGTGGATCTGCAAGGCAT
>CAYSBG010000119.1:0-6564 GCA_964429125.1 uncultured Aliiroseovarius sp. | reverse complement strand
CCGACTTCTCGCAGGATATGTTCATTTTCGTGTGACGGAAATAACGCGGGGTGCGCGGTAGGTATCCTGATTTTCCGGTCGGGATGCTTCATCTGTTTCAAAGCCGGGTGAACATGGGCATAGGCAAATTTATGCCAGTGAGCATAGGCAAAATAATGCCATTTTTCATTTTCTACAGCGTTTCGCCATATTGTTGAGTCATGACACTATGGGACACGCTTTATGAGTTGTTTTTCCGGTGGAGAATCAAGTAAACCAACCGATATATAGCATTCATCAGGTCCAAACATTTGCGCCATTCCTACTTGAACAAGTATTTAGTTTTGATTGCAGATATGGCGATCTTTACCAGCGCTGCCATGTTGGCTTGGGCGTTGCGGGTTGGTGCGGAGCACGCCAATCAGAATTACCAAATGCTGTTTCCCTATTTATTGGTCAGCATGTCGGTTAGCCTGGTAGTTTTTCGGGTCCTTCGACTACATCGGCACTTCTTTCGGTTTTTCTCCTTTTATGAGGTGGCTCATATCGCTGCGGCCACGGCAATCGCGATATTGGTGACGGTGTTGATTTCCTTCTCGATCTTTCGGCTGGAGGACGTACAGCGTTCATTGCCGTTTTTGCATGGTGTCTTTGCTTTTCTGGGTTTCCTGGCTCTCCGCTTGATTGGCATGACCATTGGCATTCGTCGCGAGAATCAGATTGTGCGCAAGAAAAACCAGGGGCGCGTTGCCACATTGATCATCGGGTTTAACCCCGTGGCCGACACCTGCTTGCGCGCTTTGCCGGTTGTTGATGATAAGGATTTTTTCGTTGCGGGTATCCTGGATGAAAACCCACAGCGGCACGGTTCCCGAATGCGGCAATGTGAAGTCATTGGTCACCCGGCAAATCTGGAGCGCGTGCTGGCGCAGATGTCTGTGCATGGGGTGGAGATTCACAAGATCATCCTTTGCACCAATTTGGACTCCCTTAGTTCTGCCAGTCAGAATACAATAGATCGGCTGGTGGCGGACGGCCGGATAGAGGTGCTTGATTTCAAACAACACCTGAACGACCTTTTCACATTCAGCGATGCATCGCCTGCTCAGGAAATTGTTGCGATCCCGGACCAGGTTGCCGTCCCGCCAGATGTACAAGATCAGGCCGACCGGGCCGTTGCCCGCAATGCCTGGATCAAACGGTTGCTCGATATCCTCCTCGCATCGGTTCTTATTTTGTTGCTGTTACCGGTGCTGCTTTTGGTCGCGCCTCTGATTGCGATGACCATGGGGTCGCCGGTCTTCTTTTGGCAGGAACGCCCGGGTCGCAATGGGCGAATTATTCGTTTGTTCAAATTGCGGACCATGAAGCACGGTGTTTCAGACCAGAACCAGGTTCTGCCGGATGCCGAACGTCAAACATATCTGGGCACGATCCTGCGTCGGTTCCGGCTCGATGAGCTCCCGCAATTGTTCAATGTATTGATCGGCGACATGTCATTTGTCGGCCCGCGGCCGCTTTTGCCAATCGACCTCCCGGTGAACCTGCCAGGCTGGGTAAAGCTGCGCACGATGGTCCGGCCCGGCCTGACCGGCTGGGCACAAGTCAATGGTGGGCAAGAGGTCAAAATGGAAGACAAGGTCATCATGGATGCCTGGTATATTACCAGGATGTCTTTATGGAATGACCTGCGGATCATCTTTTTAACCATCATGGTTGTTGTGAAAGGTGAAAAGCTGGACCGGGAAAACATCCGAACCTCCTACAAGGATTTAGGCTTGGAGATCCCCGAGCAGGCTGGAAAAGTGGCCCGCCACATGTAGCGACGGCGGCGCAATTCACCGCCCGACAATCTCGTAGGCCCTAAAGTCTGCGGCCATCACCCGTCCCTGCTCATAGATATTGCGCAGGTCGGCCATGGCCGGAATACGAATCGCTCCCGCCAATCGAAGCAGATCAAGGGCGCGGAACGCGTTTGATTCGGTCAGGATTACCAGGGAATCGGCATCCTTGGCGGCGCTATAGGGGTCGTCTTCCCAATGCACACCCGGCAGCAAAGCCTCGCCTTCGTGCTGCCCTTGCGGGTCGACCACCCGTACCTTGGCACCATTGCCGATCAGATAGGGTATAATGGTCAGCGCGGCCCCTTCCCGCAGAAACTCGGGGTTTGAAGCCATATCAAAACCGGCGTCCGGGGCTGCGGCGCGAATGATCTCGGCAATTTTACGGTTTGTGCCGACAGGAACCGTAGATTTGGTCACAACGATGGTATGGCCTTCAAGCACCTGCGCGATTTCTTCCGCTGCGGCAAAGACAAAGCTGAAGTCTGCATGCCCGCCACGCCGGGCCGAAGTTCCAACAGCAATGAATACCGCCTCTGCGCCCGCAACGGCCCCGGCCAGATCTTCGGTAAACGAAAGCCGACCGGCGGCAACTGAAATGGTCCTGCTTTTCTGAACAGGTTTGCGGCTAAGTTAAGGTGTATCCGGTTTGGTTATCATGCCGCTTTCATCGTTTCGTCGTCGACAAAGTAAGCCTCGCCCGGCGTCTTGTGGTCAAATTGAGCACGATCAGGCCGGGAAATTCCATGTGAGCTTGCATTTACCGACAATTATGAAAGGTTGGGAAATCATCCGCTGAATGGACTTTTCGTGCCGCATGTGATCATCGCCCTTTCCACGTACAACGGTGCGCGCCACCTTGATGCGCAGCTGAAATCATATGCGTTGCAAACCCATGCTCAGTGGGACCTCTGGGTCAGCGACGATGGCTCTACCGATGAGACCATGGCAATCCTGGAGCGCTGGCGGCAAAAATGGCAGGGTGCCCACGCGCTGCGGGTTCTCAACGGCCCACGCCAGGGTGCGGCGATCAATTTCTTGAGCCTGCTGTGCCACCAGGATTTTCCCGACGACGCGATTGTCGCGCTTTCTGATCAGGATGATGTCTGGCTGCAGCACAAGCTGGCGCGCGGGATCGGCAAACTTGCCGAACATGCCCCAAATGATGCGGTGCTGTATGGCGCGCAAAGCCTGCATGTCGACACCGACCTGCAACCGATTGGCCATTCCAGGACCGCTGGGCTGCGACCGTGCTTTCAAAATGCCCTGGCGCAAAACATTGTCAGCGGCCACACGATGATGCTCAACCCCGCAGCGCTTTGTCTGGTGCGCAACGCCGGTGTGCCGGCAAAGGTTCCCTACCACGATTGGTGGCTGTACCAGTTAATCACCGGGGCCGGTGGGCGGGTGATTATCGACAGCGCCGAGGTGCTGAAATACCGCCAACACTCCGGCAATCTGATGGGCGCGCACCAAGGCACCCGGGCCAGACGCTTGCGTCTGCGACAGCTTATTGACGGGACTTATGGCGATTGGTTCGATGAAAACACACGTGCCCTGGCCAAGGTGGCGCCTTTGCTGACACCGGAAAACCGGGCGTTGGTAAAGGTCTTGGCCAATACGCCGCGTCGGCCGGGGATTGCCAGAATGCGCGCCTTGCGCAGCGCCGGGCTGCACCGTCATGGCCGCGCCGCGCAGTTATTTTTTACCGGTGCGGCACTGCTGGGCAGGGTCTGACCATACCCGGTTTACATCTGTAAAAGATCCCGGTGAAACCGCTTGAGGAATACCAACCCCAAAGCCAGACACAGCATGGCGATGACCAGCACATACAGGACGGAAACATCTGTCGCTTCATAGCTCGGATAAAACCCGCGACGGACAAGCCCGATTACATGGGCAATGGGGTTGAGCATCATATAGTCGCGGTAGGGATCAGGCAGGGTTTCCGGCAAAAGGAAAATTCCCGAAATGATGAACATCGGCCGCATGATAACCGACCAGGCTCGCTGCCAGACAGGAAACCGGGTGAAAAGGAATGCATTGAACACCCCCACGCCCAGCGCCAGAAAAGCCATCAAGCCAAAGGCCAGCGCGATCGTTGGGTAATCCGGGATTACCCGGGTTTCCATAAACAGCATGATCCCGGAAAATACCACATAGGCGACCATGATTTGTGTCAGCAAATTCAGGATAAACCGCGCCAGGATCGCATCTATATAAGTGACCGAAGGATAGGCCAGAAGCTGTTTTGAAAACATCAAAGACGTTGCCAGTTTTCCCGAAATATCATTGAACAGCAGAAAAGGCAGCATTCCGGTGGCGTAGAACATCGGGAAGTTTATGCCCAACGGCGGCGAGGTGAAAGCCACCGAAAAAACCACTGAAAGTAGAGCGATTCCACCTATAGGTTCAAGAACCGCCCACAGGTATCCTCCCGGAGAACGGCCATAAGTCGTGGCCATTTCCCGTAAAACAAGCGCAAAAATCGCCCGAAAAGTAGCAAACAAGCGTCGCGGATGGGCCCGGGAAACTGCTGGAAAATCAGGGATTTGATCGGACATGACCGGGTTTCCTGACAACGTGGCTCAGACAAGGTTGCCGCCTCTGGTCAAGGCAGGGCGAGTATTGTAGTTATTAGAGGATTGGGAACCCATTGGATAGGGTATTGTGGCTGAGCCGGACAACAAGAACGATGCCGCGCATACACAGGGTGCCAACCCTGCGCCGCCGCCGCGCGTAAATCCCAAGCCCAAAGCGGCAGCCCCTCCCAAGCAGCCACCCGCAAAACCGCCGGCCAAAGCGCCCTCCGGCAAAGTCAGGCCGCCTGCCGGGCGTACCAGGTTTCGACGCCGCCATACCGCCCTGGTGCTGAGCTTTTATCTGGTCGTGGTGATGCCGGTATTGTTGGCCAGCTGGTATTTGTGGACCCGTGCGGCGGATCAATACGCCTCTTCTGTCGGCTTTTCCGTGCGGCGCGAAGAGGCGACATCGCCGCTGGATTTTCTGAGCGGTGGTGTTCCCGGGCTAAGCGGGTCCAGTTCGACCGACACCGATATCCTCTATGAATTTATCCAAAGCCAGAAGCTGGTGGCCGAGATAGATGCGGCGATCAATCTGAAAGCGATCTGGTCGAAGCCCGAGAATGATCCGATCTTTGCTTTCGACCCGAATGACACCATCGAAGACCTGATGATCTATTGGGCAAAGATGGTGCAAATCTATTACAATCGTGGCGCCGGGCTGATCGAGGTGCGGGTTCTGGCGTTTGATCCGGATGATGCCAAGCTTATTGCCGAGACGTTGCTGGCGAAAAGCTCCGAGATGATCAACAGCCTGAGCGCGATCGCGCGCGACGATTCGATCCGCTATTCCTGGGAAGAACTGACTTCGGCCAAGGAACGCCTGGCGATTGCGCGCCAGAAAGTGCAGGAATTTCGCAACCTGAACCAGCTTGTCGACCCAAGCATCGAAGTCGCCGCCCAGTCTCAGTTGATCGGTGCCTTGCAAAGCCAGCTTGCTGATGCGCGCATCACCCTTGAACTTTTGCGCGAAACCGCCCCGGATTCTGATCCCCGCACCAGCCAGGCCAAACGCAGGATCTTTGTCATTGAGGCGCAAATCGAAGAACAACGGCAAAAGATGGGTATCGGTAGCGCGGGCAACGATGACGGCCGGGCATTTGCCGACATTATCGGCGAATATGAGCGGCTGATCGTCGAACGGGAATTTGCCGAAAAGACCTATATTTCCGCCTTGGCCTCCTATGACTTGTCCCTGGCCGACGCGCGCCAGAAAAGCCGCTATCTGGCGGCCTTTACCCAGCCTACCCGGGCGGAAAGCTCGCGATTTCCCAAGCGGGCAACCATGCTCGGGCTGTTGGGGCTCCTGTTGTTCCTGGCCTGGTCAATAGTGTCGCTGGTGGCCTATTCGCTAAAGGATCGCCGTTAGGTTGGCGGGAAAGGGATCATGATTCAGTTTCAGAATCTGACCAAGATTTTTTACATGGGCGGGCAGAAAAAAGTTGTCGCCAACCGGGTCAATGCAACCTTTCCCACCGGCAAATCGGTCGCATTGCTGGGGCGAAACGGCGCAGGCAAGTCGACGTTGCTCAACATGGTCGCGGGATCGGTCGACCCGACTCGCGGGCGCATCGTTTCAACCGGGACGATCTCTTGGGTTGTCGGGTTTTCCGGCTCGTTTCATCCGGACCTGACCGGGGCGCAAAACGCGCGGTTCGTTGCGCGTATCTACGGGGTGGATACCGATGAAATGGTCGATTTCGTCGATGATTTCGCCGAGCTTGGCGTGCATTTCAACCAGCCTCTGCGCAGCTATTCGTCAGGCATGCGTTCGCGCCTGGCCTTTGGCGTGTCCATGGCGATCCCGTTTGATACCTATCTGGTGGACGAGGTCACCTCTGTTGGCGACGCGGCGTTCAGGGCGAAAAGCAACCAGGTATTCGAAGCGCGCATGGACAAAGCCGGCGCGGTCGTTGTCAGCCACACCATGGCGCAGGTTCGCTCGATGTGCACAGCAGGCGCGGTTCTTGAAGGCGGTGTTCTCACCTATTACGACGACCTGGAAGAGGCCATTCACCGCCATAACCAAAACATGCAGCGCCCGCCCCCGGGCTAAAGCGTGTCGCACCCGATCAGATTCCGGCATTCGTCTGGCGGGGCGAGTCAGCGTTTGCGCGAGCAAATGCGTTCGCCCTGCCGGACGAATTCGATTTGGTGCGACA
>CAYSBG010000118.1:0-6571 GCA_964429125.1 uncultured Aliiroseovarius sp. | reverse complement strand
GGCCAAGTTGGTCAGCATATAGGTAACGTAGCATCGGCGGGCTCCTCTGTCCGTGGCCTCCAGAGGTTGGCGCACCATGGTTAGGAAAACCCTAATCAAGCGTCCTTACGGGGCCAGGAACAGAGCGAGCAGCGGCAACAGACCCAGGGTGATCAACGTTTGCAGGGTCAGTATATCGGCATATAGCGGTGCGTCCCCGCCCATTTGCCGCGCCACAACATAGCCGTTTGAGGCGGCAGGTGCGGCAAATAACAGGGCCCCAACTAGCCGATGTTGTGCCGGCAGGCCAAGAAGGGCGGAAATCGCCAGAAACACCGCGAGGCACAGGAGCGGATGCAACACGAGCCCCGCCAGGCTGGCAGCAGACGGGCGCGCAAGACGCCGCAGGCTGATCCCCGCCCCCACCGCCAACACGCCAACGCCAAGGGCGGCGCGGCCGATCAGGTCCAGCGTTCCCGACACAAACTCCGGCAAGGGTACGGCGAAAAAATTCACCGCAAGCCCCAGCAGGCTACCCTGGACCAAAGGGTTTCGAACAATCGTGGTCACAATCCCCGACAGGCTGGCGCGGCCTGTGCCGAAGGCGGCCAAAACAACGATATTGGCAACGTTGATCAGGGGAATGAGCACCGCCATGGCCACCGCGATCAGCGCCAGGCCGGGCGGGCCGGCCAGCAGCTCGGCGGCGGCCAATGCGATAAAGCCGTTAAAGCGCGTGGTGGTTTGAAACAAAGTGGTAAAGGAGGGGTTGGGCAAGCGGTCGTGGCTAATCAACGGGCGCAGGGCAAGCACAATTGCGCCGCTTGTTGCCACTGCCCCCACCAGCGCCACGGCATACGGACCGATTGCCGCGCCGGACAGGTCGGCACCGGCGATTGCATGGATCAATACCGCTGGAATCAACAACCGAAACGAAAGCACCTCGATCGGCTGCCATTGATCGTGCGGGATGATCTTGCTCGCCATCAGCAGATAGCCGGCGGCCAGCGTGAGAATCAGCGGCAGGATCGACAGGGCAAGGCTCATTTTTCGCGCCGCACCCGAAAGAAGTCCTGAAGCAATGCTTCGGATTCGGCAGCGGCGATACCGTCATAGACCTCCGGTACATGATGGCACTGGCGATGGGTGAAAACCCGCGCTCCATGCGCAACACCGCCGGATTTCGCATCGGACGCCGCGTAGTAGAGGCGCCGGATGCGCGCTGTGGAAATTGCCGCGGCGCACATTGGGCAAGGTTCAAGCGTAACATACAAGTCATGATCCGGGAGCCGTTCGCTGCCACTTGCACCGCAGGCTGCGCGGATCGCCAGGATCTCCGCATGCGCGGTCGGGTCCCTGTCGGCGCGGGTCCGGTTGCCCGCCTGCGCCACGACCCGGCCATGGGGGTCGACCAAGACCGCGCCCACAGGCACCTCGCCACGCCTGGCGGCGGCGCGCGCTTGTTCAAGCGCCAAGCGCATATGCGTGGTGAACGGGCTCATAAGGACTATGTGACAAGCCTTTCCCTTTCGCACAAGTCCGCTTATGTCAGGAACATGGAAAAACAAACCCCAAAGGGCGACCGGATCGCCAAGGTTCTGGCCCGCGCGGGTCTTGCCAGCCGGCGTGAAGCCGAGCGGATGATCGAAGCCGGGCGCATCTCGGTCAATGGCAAGGTGATCGACAGCCCGGCCTTAAATGTCACACCGGCCGACAAGGTCGAATGTGATGGCAAGCCCGTGGGCCCACCCGAGCCTGTGCGCCTGTGGCTGTACCACAAGCCTGCCGGTCTGGTGACCACGGCGCGGGATGAAAAAGGCCGGAAAACGGTGTTTGACGCCTTGCCGACAGAGATGCCGCGGGTGATGAGCATAGGCCGGCTGGATCTTAACTCCGAGGGCTTGCTGTTGCTGACCAATGACGGCGCGGTGAAACGGCGCCTTGAGTTGCCCGCGACCGGGTGGGTGCGCAAATATCGGGTGCGGGTAAACGGCAGACCAAGCGACGAAACACTGGCGCCATTACGCAAGGGCATCGCCGTTGAGGGGGAACGGTTTCAGCCGCTGGATGTTAAAATTGATCGCCAACAAGGCGCAAACGCATGGCTGAGCGTGGCGCTGCGTGAGGGCAAAAACCGCGAGATCCGGCGGGCGATGGAGGCCGTGGGCCTGAGCGTCAATCGGTTGATCCGGGTCAGCTACGGCCCATTTCGGTTGGCCACGCTGAAACGCGGAGAAGTTGAAGAAGTGAAAGCCCGGGTTCTGCGCGACCAGCTTGGACTGGAAAAAAAGCCGGAAAAATCCAAGCAGGTTATGCGCAAACGCAAGCCTGTAAAGCGGCGGCGTTAGGGCATGTCGCTCCAAATCGAATTCGTCCGGCAGGGCGCGACACGCTCTAAGTACTCGCCCGCAATGCCGGCAAGCCTACCCCGGCTGCATCAAACCCCCCATCCACGGCAATTACTTGCCCGGTGACATAGCTGGCCTTGTCCGAACACAGGAAAACGATGACATTGGCGATCTCCTGTTCGGTGCCCGAACGCGCCAGCGGGATCGCGTCCGTATAGGCCTTGAGGATCTCGGGGCTGTGCACGGCGGCGGCCAGTTTGGTGCGTACCGGGCCGGGGCAAACCGCATTGGCGCGGATGCCGACCTCGCCCAGCTCCACCGCTTGTTGCTTGGTCATATGGGCCACGGCGGCCTTGGACGTGCCATAGGCCACCCGCAACGTCGAGGCGCGCAAGCCCGATATTGAAGCGATATTCACAATCGCCCCCCCCTGTCTGGCCATCACCGGCGCCACCGCCTGGCTGCACAGGAACACACCGTCAAGGTTGGTTTCCATCACCTCGCGCCATAGGTCGAACCCGGTGTTTTCAATCCGCTGAAAGTCGGCAATGCCGGCATTGTTGACCAACCCGTCAATGCGCCCGGCCCAGCCCTCCACACCCGCAACCATGCGCGCGACATCCTCTGGCCTTGACACATCCGCAACCACCGGCAGCACATTCTCCAACCCATCGACTGCGCGGGTCAGCTCTGGTGCGTCGCGGTCAACCATCGCCACTTGCCAGCCTTCGTCCAGAAACGCCCGCGTCGTGGCCAGGCCGATGCCGCGCGCAGCCCCGGTTACAATCATCGTTTTCATGTCTTTTCCCTCACACCCATTTTGCCAGTGGCGGCAGGCTCATCAACACGGCTTCCGGATCGTGCCCAGTGGCCAGACCAAACTTGGTTCCCCGATCATAGACCAGGTTGTATTCCGCATAGAGGCCCCGGTGGATCAGCTGAATATCCCGCTCGTCCGCGCCCCATGCACGCGCCAAATTGCGTTCGGTCACCGGCAGAAAGGCCGGCAAAAAGGCCGCGCCGACGGATTTGGTAAAGGCAAAATCCGCCTCCCAGTCACCGGTATTGTGGTCATCATAGAAGATACCGCCAACCCCGCGCGCGCGCCCCCGATGCGGAACAAAAAAATACTCGTCCGCCCAAGCCTTGAAACGTGGGTAGTAGGTCGGATCATGGGCATCGCAGGCATCCTGCATTGACGCATGGAAATGGGCCGTGTCCTGAGCATATTCGATACAGGGATTCAGGTCGGCGCCACCGCCAAACCACCATGCACTCGGGGTCCAGAACATGCGGGTATTCATGTGCACGGCGGGACAATGTGGGTTTTGCATATGCGCAACCAGGCTGATGCCCGAGGCCCAAAACCGCGCATCCTCCTTGATTCCCGGCACCCCGCGCGCCGCCATCGCACTCTGGGCCGCCTCGCCCAAAGTGCCATGCACGGTCGAAACATTGACCCCAACCTTTTCAAACACCCGGCCGTCGCGCAGCACGCTCATCAGACCACCGCCACCAGCGCCCCCGTCCCGCTCGGTTTCGCGCAACTCAAAACGGCCCGCCGGGGCGCTTCCACTTGCGCTGTCTTCCACAGCCTCAAAAGCCTCGACGATCTGGTTACGCAGGGCGCGGAACCATTCTGAAGCCTGCTGTTTTTGCCCCTGCATCGTATCCGTCATTTTGGTCCCCGCTTTCCGTTTTTACGTCTTCTCTGGCCTAATGCAACGGCGAGGCCACCGCATCGACCAACCCTCGCCCGCCATCCACGCAAAGGATTTCACCGGTGATGAAGCCGGCCCCGTCCGAAGCCAGGAACTGCGCCGCTTCGGCAACTTCAGCGGCCGATGCAATGCGCCCGAGCGGTGTTACCTTTTCGATTATCTCTCGGATTTTTGGCGCCGTGCGCAATCCGTCGCGTAACGAAGCACTCATCACCGAGCCAAAGGCCACCGCGTTGACGCGGACCCGTTTTGGCGCCAGCGCCACGGCCAGCGACCGCGTCGCTTGGTCCAGCGCCGCAGAAGCCACCGAAAACCCCAGCAGATCCGTGTTTGTGCGGGTAGCAGCCGTGGACGAAATGTTGATGATCACCCCCAACGGCCCGTCGCCCTCCGGGTCATCTTCGCCTTGACGGATCATTCTTGCTGCAACCTGTTGGGACAGGCGCAGGCCGGAAAGAAGGTTCTGTTCCAACAGGGTTTCGACACTGGTATCATGGCAATCCAGCGGGTCGGTTGGCAGCACCTGACGACTGGCATTGATAAGAATATCAACGGTATCATAGGCATCCACGGTCGCTGACAGCAGGTTGGCGATCGTCAGTTTCTCACGCAAATCTCCGGCGAAATAGCGTATCGAACCGCTGCTATCCGAACTGACCTCGTCGGCTTCCGGATTTTCACCGAATTCCTCGATCAGGCGTTTTTCGTCCATGTCCGCGCCCATGACATTTGCGCCCTCGGCGGCAAAGTGGCGGGCGATGGCCAGGCCGACGCCATTGGCGGCGCCGGTGACGATTGCGGTCTTGCCGCTGATGGAAAAAGACATGTTGGCTCCCGATTCCCCGCCGTTTTCGACCGAAACTATCGCATTTTCGCCGGACGGCGGCGAGGATTTGTTGCGTGAAATATCTTAAAGGACGCGGAGGCACCGATTTCCTGCACTTTGCGAAAAGCGCCTTCCAGCTCTGCTTCGTAAGGCAAGTGGCGGTTCGCGACCAGATACAACTGGCCTTTTGCGCTCAGCATGGCGGCGGCCGCGGCAATGAATGCGCGCCCCAGATCCGGGTCGCCTTTGCGCCCGGTATGGAATGGCGGGTTTGTGATCACAAAATCAAGCGCCCCCCGGGGCCGCCAATCACGCGCATCGGCCCAATGAAACTGCGCACGGGCATCGTTTATGTTCTCGCGGGCGCAGGCCAGCGCGGTGTGGCTGGCCTCGACCAGGTCAAGGCCTGTGACATCCGGCAAGCGCAACACCGCCCGGCCAAGATAACCCCATCCGGCGCCCAGGTCAGCGCCACATCCGGACAGGTCGTCGGGCAAAGCCTCGGCCAAAAGGTGCGAGCCGGCATCCGGCCCATCGGCGGAAAACACCCCCGGCCGGGTGATGAAACCATCGCCAACCGCACGGGCACCTGGCTGCCAATCGGCGAAATCTCCGCCGCTGAACCAGATCAACTTGCCGTGTGCCTTGGAAAAACTGCCGTCAAGGGTCACCCGCCCTTTCAACGCCTTGAGCAAGCTGGCAATCCCGTCAGTTTTCTGCCCGTCAACCAACACCAACCCGCCATTGCACAGCGCGGCGGCGCGGGCGATTAACCCCTGCGCATGGGCTTTTGCCCGTGGCAGGTAAACAATGGCGGCGGCGAAGTCACCTTCGGCATGGGCGGTCCCGTTCAGGCCACGTTCCTGCAAGGCTTTGTAATCCGGATAAAAATCCTGCTCACATGTAAGCCGCGCAGGGTCAAGATCGGCGATGTCCACATCCCCCGGCGCATTGAGCAACACCAGCGGCCCGTGGGGAATCTCAACCTCGCCCGAAGTCAGAACCAAGGAAAGACGGGGGCTGGCCACTTACTCTTTTTCCATGGTGCATTGCAGCGGGTGCTGGTGGTCCCGTGCCGCCTGCATCACCTGGGTGACTTTGGTCTCGGCAATTTCGTGACTATAGACTCCGACCACTGCCAGCCCCTTTTTGTGCACCGTCAACATGATTTCATAGGCCTGGGCAGAATCCATGCCAAAGAACCGCTCAAGCACCATGACGACAAATTCCATCGGCGTGAAATCATCATTTAAAAGCAGCACCTTATACATAGGTGGACGTTTGGTTTTCTCACGCGGCTTGACTGCGAGATCGGCGTCACTATCGCCTGACCCCGGCCCGTCCTTGCTCGACATATGGGTATTTATCGCGCTCACTTGGCACCTTTTGGCTTGGCATTGCAACTTTCTCAGCCTCGACAATATAAACGCTTGAGCGCGGGTGAAAAGGGCGCAGTTAGCGGGAGAGGCCAATGGTCGCAAATCTGCAAATGGTCGGTTTTGACGCCGATGACACGCTTTGGCACAACGAGCGGATTTTTCAAGGCACCCAGGCGCGGTTTTCCGCCTTGTTGGCCGACCATGCGGCGCCCGAGGACTTGCAGGCGCGGCTGTTGGCGGCGGAACGGCGCAATCTGGGGCGCTATGGGTTCGGGGTCAAAGGCTTTGTCCTGTCGATGATCGAAACCGCCCTGGAGG
>CAYSBG010000117.1:0-6612 GCA_964429125.1 uncultured Aliiroseovarius sp. | reverse complement strand
CCGAAGCCGCGCAGCCCTGTGAGGGCGCAGTAAATATCGGGCGGCCCATCGCCAATACCGCGCTTTTTGTGCTGGATGGGAATGGCGCGCCAGTTCCGGTCGGCGTGGCAGGTGAATTGTGGATCGGCGGCGCCGGGGTGACGCGCGGCTATCTGGGCCGTGACGACCTGAGCGATTCAGCTTACCGCGCTAGCCCCTTTAGCGGCAACGGGCGCATCTATCGCACCGGCGACCTTGTGCGCCGCCGGGTCGATGGGCGGCTTGATTTTCTTGGCCGCGCTGACGGGCAAGTCAAACTGCGCGGTTTCCGCATTGAGCTGGGCGAGGTAGAAGCGCGCCTTAACACAGTCTTGGGCGTGGGCGCACAAGCCGTGGTACTGCTGCGCGAGGATCAGGAGGGCGACGCACGCCTTGTCGCGTATCTGACGGGCGCAACAATGGATGAAAAGGAATTGCGTAGCGAATTGGGCAAAACGTTGCCGCCATACATGGTTCCGGCCCATTTCATAGCGCTGGACAGCTTCCCGTTGACGCCGAACAAAAAGATTGATCGGGCCGCGTTGCCGGCGCCTGCTGAAATTGCGCAATCGGCAGCTGAAAGTCAGGTTTTTTCCGCCCCTGAAGGTGCGGTCCAGGCGATGATTGCCGACATCTGGTCACGCATTCTTGGGGTGGCCCGGATTGGCGGACGCGACAATTTCTTTGAACTTGGCGGCCATTCCCTGCTTGCCGTTCAGGCGCATCGCGAAATCAAGGCAGCACTTGGGGCCGAAGACCTGTCAATTACCGACATCTTCCGCTTTCCAACTTTGGAAGCGATCTCAGAACGGGTTGCCGGGGCAAAGGCTCCACCGGCGCAGACTCCGGATAATAGCAGTAGCAGTCAGGCCGAAACCCGCGCCGAAGCCATGGCCAAACGTCGCGCCATGCGTGCTGGCCGGCGCCGGGGATGACCCCTCGCGGGCCGCAGCTGGAGCAGATTGCCCGGTTCCTGCTGGGGCCGGACATTGCCGTTGCCCATTGCCCGGTAGGCCAGGGGAGCAGCGGCCTTTTCCCGGACGAGGCTGCGGCTATTTCCCGGGCCATTCCCGCGCGGCGTGATGAATTTGCCGCCGGACGTCACGCCGCCCGCACCGCGATGGTCGCGCTCGGCCGTGCAGCTGTGTCCATCCCCATGGCCCCCGACCGCGCGCCAGAATGGCCCGCCGGGCTGACCGGCAGCATCACCCATGCAGATGGACTGGCGCTTGCCGCCATCGCCCCGCTTACCCATGTCCGCGCGATTGGTCTTGACCTGGAAAAAGATGCCCCGCTGGACGGTGATCTTTGGCAGGCAATCCTTTTGGATCAGGAACGCGCCTGGCTTGAAACCCTGCCGGAACCGCGCCGTGCGCAATATGCGATGCGGATTTTTTCGGCCAAAGAAGCGGTTTACAAGGCGCAATATCCCGTCACCGGCGCATTCCTTGAATTCACTGATATTACAATATCGTATGGAGAAAATGATGACGCGTTTTCTGCGGAATTCATGGTCAATGCCCGGCCTTTTACCAAAGGCACCAGCCATAAGGGAAGGCAAACACTCGCGGCGGGTATGATCCTGAGCTTGTTGCGGATTTAAACCTGCGCGGAAACTGATTGTTTCGCGCCAGCGCACCGAAATATCTGGTTAAATCTTTTGCCAAATTGTACAATGCGGCAGGTTTGAATGCTGCTGGGTGGGGGCATGTCGGCATCGGGCGTTGTGCCTGTGCCTTTAAACCAAGGTTCGAGCATATGGGTCAATTTACAACTCTGGACGACGTGATTGGCGTGCTGAGGCGGCGGGTTTTGCTGATCGTTGGCATTACCCTGATCGGCGCCGCGCTATCACTGGTCTATGCGGCCAGTCTGCCGCGGTCCTACGAGACCACGGCGATTATCCAGATCGAGCTTTCCGACCTTGCCGATAGCAATTCCAGCCAATCCCCCGGTTCCCGCGCCAAATACCGGCTTGGCCTGATTAAACAACAATTGATGGCCCGTGGGGCGATCATGGCGGTGATCGAGGAACTGGGATTGTTCCCCAATGGCGGCATGGCCAACAGCGAAAAGATCACCATTTTGCGCGAATCTGTGACCATAGAGCAAATCCTTGATCCGGCGGATGCCTGGCGCCCGGACGCTGTGCCGTCTGGTTTGCTTATCACCGTGCGCTGGGGCGACCCGGAGCAGGCCGCAACCATTGCCAACACCTTTCTCGACCGAATTCTCATGCAAAGTGAGGCGCGACGCCAGGCGCAGGCCAGTGACGCACTGAGTTTTTTCCAAAGCGAATCCGAGCGGGTCGGCGCAAAGATCTCTGCGCTGGAAACTGAAATCTCTCGTTTCAAACAGCAAAACGCCGATGCTCTGCCCGCCGGCGTTACTGCCCTGCGTAGCCAACTCGCTGCGCTCAAGGAGACCGAACTGGAAATTGATCGCCAGATTATTGGCCTCAAGTCCAACTCGACGCGCTTGCGCGAGGATGTCCTGAATAGGCAGGTCAAGGAGTTGGAAGACCAGAAAACCTTGGTCAACGACCGTATGATCGAGATCGAAGCTGCCTTGCAGGCGGCCCCGGAAGTCGAACGTGAATTCAGCCGCCTCACTCGGGACCTCAAACAATTGCAAGAGCAGTTAAGCGTGATCACCAGGCGTCGAGCCGAAGCCGAAATGGAGCAGGCCCTAGAAAGCGCGCAGGTGAATGAACGGTTTGAGGTGCTGGAAGTGGCATTGGTGCCAGAATACCCGGTGGCCCCGTCGCGCAAGAAAATTGCCGTGGCCGGGACCATGCTTTTCTTTGTGCTGGGGGCAGCTCTGGCCATGATTTTGGAAATGCTCAACCCGGCGATCCGCTCTGCGGCGCAGTTGGAACGGGAACTGGGCGTGGTGCCGATTGTTACCATCCCCAATCTCAACAAGACGGGACGCTCTGGAAACTGGCGCCAACGCGGGCTTTGGATAGCGGCCGCAGTAACCGCCGTCGGGCTGGCTTTGTGGCCGCTTGTCAAGCAAATGTTAAATTGGTTCAGCGCGGGCTTCACCGCGCTGACTACCCGAAATCAGGCCCGCGATCCCCTTGAAGTAGCGGCCGCGCCGCGCGCGCAACGTGACGATTTTCGCTAAGGAAGAGCCGACGACATCCTGCGGCCGAACGTGTGGCAACCGCCCATGACCAGGATCGAGAGGCCCGATGCCCCGCAGGTCTCAGTAATAGGAAGTATGAAGGGTTGATCCGTCGACCTTGTTCAGCACCACGCCAAGGATCGGCTTGTCCGCGCCCAATTGCCGCTCAACCAGCTTCAGCTCCCCAGCACGCGTCGCGCCCCCCGCCGCAACGACCAGCACCGCATCAAATTGTGGACGAAAGGCGATGACGTCATCATTGGTCAGGATTGGCGGCAAATCAAACAGCACGATATCGGGGCTCAGATCATCTTCCATTTGTTCGAGGATTTCTTCGGTCAACGGGTCTTGCATCAGCTCCGAGGCGAAATCCTCGCGAATCCCGTTAAACGCTACTGCCAGATTCTGGCCAATAAACAGCTTGTTGTCGGCCGGCACGCGAAAATGCTCTTCGGTTGCGATCAGCCCGCGCAGATAGTCGCCCATGGAACCCGGGTCACGCACGCCCAGCACCCGATGCAGGGACGATTTACGCATGTCCAGATCCATCAGAACCGTGTTGAAGTTGTCGATCCGGCTTAACGCAATCGCCAAGTTTGCCGCAGTAAACGTCTTGCCGCAATCCGGTGTTGGCGAGGTGATCGCCACGCGCTTCCAGCCGTGCTCTTTCATCGGCTGCAAGATCCGCGTGCGTAATACGTCAAAGGCAGTATAGGCCGGGTCGTCCCGCGCCGCCGAGATCACCCGGTTGGCCTTCAGATGCCGCGGGTTTATCGGAAAGCGGCCAAGCGCTTGCCACATCTGCTCTGTTTCGGGGTTGGTCATGCCAACATGCCTTTTGCTGCCTGGCGCAGTTCAACCATACAATTTGGGCAAAATTAGGGAGATGGCCTGAACGATTGGGCCACCGCGCGCTCAGAAGCCAAACAGGTTTACCTCGCCTACCGCCCGGCGTCGGAACGTATCGACATCCGCCTCTGGCTGCCAACCTAGCAGCTGTTTCGGGCGCGTATTGTCAAAGCGCGCATAGTGGGCGCGGCTTTTCCAGTCGGCCAGGGAAGGCCGGTTCAGTCCTTGCGCGCGCAAGGCGTATTTCTTCAACGCATATTTCACCTGATCGGCGGCCCAGAAGGGCAGCATATGACCGGAAGAAACCCGAATGCGCGCGCCCCAAACTTTGTGGATCGCATCAAAATAGTTGCGTGCCGACCACATCGGCTCGCCGATCAGGTTGAAGCTTTGCCCCAGAGCCGCATCGTCGCGTCCCATGCGGATCAGCCCGTCAACCACGTCGTCGATCAATACGAACGGCAGGATATTGCGCCCGCCACCCCAGACCCGCACTGCGCCGGCCCCATGCCAGCGGCCAATGCCCCAATGCTGCAACGGACCATGCGCACCAAGCACAATACCCGGGCGGGCAATGGTCACCGGCAAGCCCTTGGCGCTGTGCATCTCCATCAGTCGCCGCTCGCATTCCGCCTTGGAACGCGCGTACATGTTGCGGTCTTCCATGTTCTCGCCAAAGCCCGTTGCTTCGGTAATCCGGTCGCGTGGATCGGACATGTCGTAGCTGGCAATCGTGCCGGTATAGACCAGCCGTCCTACCCCTGCCGTCAGCGTCGCGCGGGCGATCCGGTCCGAGGTGCCCACGTCGTTTTTCAGCGCCGCCTCCCAGCTTTTGTCCATGGATTTTGCCAGGTTGAAAACAAGCTCGACCCCATCCATGGCACGCAGAAGGGCGTCTTCGTCGTTCAGGTCAACCGGTGCAGTTTCGACCTTGTCGCGCAGGTCGCCAAACGGGCCAAACGTGCCGCGTGACAAGACCCGCACGTCGTGGCCGGCCGCGACCAGGCCGCGGGTCAGATGCTGGCCAATGAACCCGGTGCCGCCAATAACGATAGCGCTTGGTTTCGGTTTGCGCCGCCGCCGTTTTTGCGCGGGTTTTTCCTGCTCCGGCAAGAGCGCAAGGGCTGCCTCGATAGCCTCGATTACTTCACAGGCAGCCTCGCCGGAATAGCGCGCATCCGCGCGCCCCGCCGCAAGTCCCGCATAAAATCCCTGCATAGTGTTGCGAAAGCTGATCCCATAGGGCGATTTTCGGTTCAACGAAACTATCTGACGTGTGGCATTTACCAGGCCTTCGCGCAAATGCTGACCCGCCACCGATACTTCGCGCATCAGTGGGTTGACCACCAGGTCAAAGGCGTTCTCGGCCGATGTCACCAGCGTATCGGCGCCATAATCCAGACATGCCCGCCCGCTTGAGCCGCGAATTGTCAACGACCGGTCGTCGGTCACTTCGACGGTCGAAAGCAGAAAGGTAACCTCGACCCCGTCCGCGCGCGCGAGGATCCGCCAGCTTTGCGGCAGGGTTGCCCCATTGCCCGGCAGGGTAATGTCATGGCCGGTTTCGATCGTCAGGATCTCTGGCGTGCCGAACAAATCGCGGGCAAAGGCAAACAAATGTGGGCCAAGCTCCAGTAGCAGGTTGCGCCGCTCGCGCAAAAGCCACAGGCCAAACGGCCCAGAACGCAATGGGGCCAGCGGCAAATGCCAATGGAACTCGGCCGAAGAAATTCGCCCCAGCGTGCCATCGTCAACCATTTGTTTCAAACGGGCATAGGATGGCAGGCCAAGGAAATTGTGGCTCACACCGATTTGCCTCCCCGCCGTCTGAGCCGCCGCCAACATGGCACGTGCCTCGTTCCCGTTGGTGGCAAATGGTTTCTCCACCAGCACGTCCAGCCCGCCCGCCAGGCACTCCTGCGCCAACGCCGCGTGCAGATGCGGCTGCGTCAGGATATGTGCTGCATCCACCGCCTGTGCGGCCAGCATGTCGGCGACCGAGGCAAAAGATGGCACGCCCAGCGCATCGGCCAAACCCCGCGCTGCCGTCTCTGACGGGTCGACCACAGCGGCCAGTTCAACCCCGGGCGTGGCCTTTAGAGCCTCGGCGTGCCAACTGGCAATATATCCGGCCCCGACCAGGCCAACGCGGATTTTTGAATTACGCATGACGTCCTCACTTATACTCGATGATCCGCATGTCACGGGCCCGGGCTTTACGCCAGAAATAGGTGAACATACCGACAAGATTTGGAAGTTTTGACAGGCTTAGAAATGCCGATTGCCTTGCTGCCATACCGGACCCAAGCCCGGCAAGTTTGAGCCCCTGAAAGGTGCGGATATAGGATAGGGCATAGATGCCCAGTATCACCGCTACCAGCCAGCCACTCCATAGCAATCCGGCAAGAAACAGCAGCGGAAGGATCAGCCCGTAGACCCAGACGCGGCGCTGCTCGGCTCGGAAAAATTCCGGATGCAGATCGCCGACCTGGGCAAATCCGTGGCCCGAACGCACCGCCCGTCGCCACCATTGGCCAAACCGGGTCATCGCCGCGTCGTGGCGGGTCATGGGAATGGGCAGGCGGGTCAGGCGCCACCCGGCCTTGCCCAGCCTTA
>CAYSBG010000116.1:0-6683 GCA_964429125.1 uncultured Aliiroseovarius sp. | reverse complement strand
GGGTGAATCTGGGTAATCGATGGCATGGTCTCGCCCTCGCGCAGGCGCACCTTCAGGCGAATGCGGTGGTTCTGATACATCGACAGAAAGTGATAGACCACGTCAAAACGCTCTTCGCGCCCGGGCCAGTCGACTGCGGTGATATCCACGAGCGTAGAAAACTTGCACGAGCGGTCGCATTTCAGGAAATCCACCAAGGCCGGCAGGCACGATGGAGTGCTTATCACCGTCAGCTCGTCATGGGTGATGCTGCTTTCGATCACGCAATCCGCACGTTTGGCTTCGATCAGGGCGGCGAGTTCCCGCATTTCAGAGCTCATCTTCTACCTCACTATCGTGCCGGTACGGCGAATTTTACGCTGCAATTGCAAAAGCCCATACAGCAGCGCTTCGGCTGTCGGCGGGCACCCTGGCACATACAGGTCAACCGGCACGATCCGGTCCACCCCGCGCACCACCGAATAGGAATAGTGATAATACCCGCCGCCATTGGCGCAGGAACCCATCGAGATCACGTAACGCGGCTCGGGCATCTGGTCATAGACCTTGCGCAACGCCGGCGCCATCTTGTTGGTCACGGTGCCGGCCACGATCATCAGGTCGGACTGGCGCGGGCTGGCGCGCGGCGCAGTGCCGAAGCGCTCGACATCATAACGCGGCATCGCCACATGCATCATTTCAACCGCGCAACAGGCCAGACCAAAGGTCATCCAGTGCAATGACCCGGTGCGGGCCCAGTTGATGACCTCGTCGGTGCTGGTCAGCAGAAAACCCTTGTCGGCCAGATCGTCGTTCATCTTGCGCAGGGTCACTTCCTTGTCGGCCCCGGCGGTATTGGCTCCGGTCGCTACTCCCATTCCAGCGCCCCCTTCTTCCATTCATAGGCAAAGCCGATGGTCAGCACGCCAAGAAATACCATCATCGACCAGAACCCGACCAGGCCGACATCCTTGAACGCCACCGCCCAGGGAAACAGAAAGGCTATTTCCAAATCGAAAATGATGAACAGGATCGAAACGAGGTAAAACCGCACATCAAACTTCATCCGCGCATCGTCAAAAGCGTTGAAACCACATTCATAGGCGCTGTTCTTTTCCGGGTCCGGGTTGGAACGCGCCAGGACGGCCGCCGCAAGGATGAAAACAAGGCCCAGCGCAATGGCCAAACCGGCGAAAATGATAATGGGAAGGTATTCCCGCAGTAGCTCTTCCACTTTGGCTCCTTTCATGCGGATACGACGCATGGGCTTTGCTCTTGGGCGGTTTACCCCTGCGCTGTGGCAGGGTCAACAGAACCGGCAACGTATTCGGTAAATTGCATATTCTTCCCTGCCGCGCCGCAGAAAAACCAAACCCGTATATTACTGTTTACTTTCCGTGCCTTAGGCATCAGCAGATTGGCTCAGTCCATCCATGCCGCAGGGCGGCGTTGAAAAAAGGCTGCGAGCCCTTCTGCAGTTTCCGCGCTTTCCCAGCGATTGACCAGCGCGTCAATGGTCGCCTCGATGTGTGAGTCGTCTATAACCGGGCCGAGCATGCCCAACAACGCCTTGGCCTCGGCCACGGCGCCGGGGGCACACGCAAGGTAGGGGGTGATTTCCGCTTCAATGGCCTGCTCCAGCGCCTCTGGCGCCACCGCCCGGGCCAGCAAATCCAGCTGCACCGCCTCCTCGGCCTCAAACAGGCGCGCCGACAGAAACACCCGTCGTGCCTTGGCCACGCCCATGCGCGCCACCACATACGGGCCGATGGTTGCCGGGATCAGGCCCAGCCGGGTTTCGGTCAGGCCGAATTTTGCCCCGGTCACACCAATTGCCACATCGCAGACGCTGATCATGCCAATCCCCCCGCCAAACGCCTGCCCCTGGACCTTGCCGATCAACGGTTTGGGCATTTCGTTCAGCGCCCGGAGCATATAGGCGAGCTTGCGCGCTTCGTCCGCCCGGGTCGCCCGGTCCGCTGCCATCTGCGCGCGCATCCAGCCCAGGTCGCCCCCGGCACAGAAACTGCGCCCGGCACCGGTCAGCACCACGACGCGGACCGCGTCATCGGCGCCCAGAGCTGCCGCCGCCCCGGTCAATTCCGTGATCATTTCCGAGGACAACGCGTTGTGCTTTTCTTCTCGGCGCAGGGTCAAAGTCGCCACCCCACGCCCGTCCCGCTCTATCGAAATATTCTGGTACATCCGCGCCCCTATTGATCTGTGCGGGCGCGCATACCACGCGCCATTTTCGCTGCTTTTTCCAGCATCTCCCGGTTCAGGCCGGTTTGAAACCCCAGAGCCTCCAGATGCGTCATTGTCGCTTCTGTGGCGACATTGCCTGCCGCCCCGGGCGCGTAGGGACACCCCCCCAGCCCGCCAATCGCCGCATCAAACACCCGCACGCCCTTTTTTAACGCCACCGTGATGTTTTCCAGCGCCTGGCCGCCCGTATCATGAAAATGCCCGGCCAGATGGGCACTATCAGCCACCTCCAGCACGCTTTCCAGCATCCGTTCGGTTGATTGCGGCGTGGCCCGGCCAATCGTGTCCCCAAGGCTCACCTCATAACAGCCCATCGACAGCAGGCGTTCCACCACCCCGGCCACCGCCTTTGGCGGAGTTGGTCCATCATAAGGGCAATCGGTGACGCAGGAAACATATCCTCGCATTTTAACTTTTCGAACGTTAGCCGCTTCAGAAATGGCCATAAATCGCTCCATACTTTCACTAATCGAACAATTTATGTTTGCCTGGCTAAACCCTTCGCTGGCCGAACCGAATATTGCGATCTCATCGACTCCCGCTTTCATCGCCCGCTCAAAGCCTTGCATATTTGTGGTCAGCGCCGCATAGGACACGCCCGGTGCCCGGGTAATCCCTGCCAAAACCTCGGCCCCGTCGGCCATTTGCGGCACCCATTTGGGGCTGACAAAGGAGGCGACCTCGATGCGGCGAAATCCGGCCTGCGACAACAGATCAATCAAGGCAATCTTGTCGCGTGTAGGGATCACTTGTTTCTCATTTTGCAGGCCGTCCCGCGGAGCTACTTCAAAAATCTCAACGAAATCAGACATCTGTCAGGTCCTCCAAGCGGATCAAAGCGGCACCCGCCTCGACCTGATCCCCTGATTTGCACAAGATTTCGGCAATTTCTCCGTCACGCGGCGCCACCAGGACATGTTCCATTTTCATCGCTTCAAGAATTGCGAGGCGTTGCCCGGCGAACACCGCCTCGCCCCCTGCGCACAACACATCACGCACCAGACCAGGCATTGGTGCCTGGATGACACCCGCCGACGCGCCACTCGTATCGGAAGCGGCGAGAAGGTCGACCACCTCAAACACCAGCCCGCCTTGCGAAAACACGGTCACACAGCCCTTGGCCATGGCTGCATCCGGCGCACGAACCCCGTCCATTTCCCATTGACCTTGCAAGTGGCGCGCCGCGATGATCTTTTCACCAACGGTAAAGCGATGGAAACATGAATCTATCGTTTCCACTTTTACTTCAATAGGTTTTCCATCGAAGTTCAACCATATACTACGTTGCATTGGCGCCCAAAGAGTGAATCCGCTTCCGGGGTTTCGCTCAAGGCCCACCGCATGAAGTGCGGCTGTCGCCACGATCGCAGGCGCTGGCGCAGGTTCCGACGCCGCTACCAGCATTGCCAGATCCCGAGCAATCAACCCGGTATCAACCTGGCCATTTGCGAACCCCGTGTGGGCACAAAGGGCCGCGAGGAAGCCAAGATTGGTGGTCAACCCACCCACTTGCGTGCGATCGAGCGCCGCCACCATCCGCCGGAGCGCAGAGGCCCGCCCGGAACCATGGGTAACAATCTTGGCGATCATCGGGTCATAATGCGGGCTGATCGCGTCCCCCGCCCGGACCCCGGTATCGGTGCGCGCGGTTGCGTCAAATTTCAGATGGGTCAGTTGCCCGGTGGCGGGCAGAAACCCCGCCGGCACGTTTTCCGCATAAAGCCGCGCTTCGAACGCATGGCCGGTCAGGGTGATCTGTGCCTGAGTCAGCGGCAAGCCTTCGCCAGCAGCGACGCGCAACTGCCATTCCACCAGGTCAATGCCGGTCACCGCCTCGGTCACCGGGTGTTCAACCTGCAGCCGGGTGTTCATCTCCATGAACCAGAAGCGATCCGCCCGTAGCCCATCGGAGCCGTCGACGATGAATTCGACCGTCCCTGCCCCGCGATAGCCAATTGCCTCGGCAGCCGCCACCGCCGCCGCGCCCATGGCCGCGCGCATCTCGCCCGTCATGCCCGGTGCGGGCGCTTCTTCTATCACCTTCTGGTGGCGCCGTTGTAGTGAGCAATCCCGCTCGTACAAATGCACCGCGCGCCTGCCGTCGCCAAATATTTGCACCTCGATATGACGCGGGGAGGCGACGAATTTCTCGATCAGAACCGCGTCATTTGCAAAAGCCGTGCGTGCCTCGGCCCGGGCGCTGGCCAGTGCCGCGTCAAATCCCGACGCATTTTCGACCAGCCGCATGCCCTTGCCGCCGCCACCGGCCACGGCCTTGATCATCACCGGATAGCCCAGGGACGCGGCCTTTGTGGCCAACAGCGCATCATCCTGGTCAGCCCCGTGATAGCCCGGAACCACCGGCACGCCGGCCTTTTGCATCAATGCCTTGGCCGCGTCCTTGAGCCCCATGGCGCGGATCGCCGCTGCGGACGGGCCAATAAAGGTCAGCCCGGCAGCCTCCACCGCCTCGACAAACTCCGGGTTTTCGGACAGGAAACCATAGCCCGGATGGATCGCCTCGGCGCCGCGCGCCAACGCCGCTTCGATAATCACATCGGAGCGCAAATAGCTGTCGATCGGGGCCGCGCCACCGATATGAACCGCCTCGTCCGCCATTGCCACATGGCGGGCACCGGCATCCGCATCGGAATAAACCGCCACGCATTCCACGCCCTGGGCCCGGGCTGTTTTGATCACCCGACAGGCGATTTCACCACGATTGGCGATGAGAATTTTTCCGAACATCTTTCAGCTCCTGTTGCCAGGGGTGCAGCGGGGGTTTCCCACCCCCGCACCCCCGGGAGGTATTTGTGCCAAGATGAAAAGGGGCAGGCGCGTTTTAACCATCCGCTCCCCCGATCCGCGCGCACCAATCGATGCGCCGGCCGCCGCGATAAGGCACGGCCAGCCCTTCGCCAACCAATGTTTCGGCCACGTCGCGTCCGTTGATCGCCATGCGCACCAACGCGCGGCCATATTTGTCGTAGCCCTGGCGAAACAGCGTCACCCGCCCCTGTTTGACCAGCCCCCGCAGCCGTTCGGTTGCCTGTTTGCCCAGCGCATATTCTTCGGGGCAACGCGGCTCTTTGGTTTCTGGCGTGTCAAATCCGACCAGGCGCGCGGTCAGTTCTTGCGCCCCGCACAGCATTTCCACCGTGTCGCCGTCATAGACATAGCCCACCTGGCAAGCGGTATCCGGCACGGGCAGGACTGGCGCCAGTTTTAGCGCCAGCCCATAGAGCAGCACCAATGTCACGGCGGAATATATGACCAGGTTGGCGTCCATCTTCACATCCGAAACAGCCCGAACTGTGTCGGTTCGATCGGCGCGTTCAGGGCCGCACGCAGGGAAAGCGCCAGCACCTGGCGCGACTTGCGCGGGTCAATAATACCGTCATCCCAGAGCCGGGCGCTGGCATAGAGCGGGTCGGATTGTTCGGCGAACTGGTCCAGTACCGGCTGTTTGATTGCGGCCTCATCGGCGTCGGAAAAAACCCCGCCTTCGCGCGCCACCTGTTCGCGTTTCACCTGTGCCAGCACGCCGGCGGCTTGCGCGCCGCCCATCACCGCCACGCAAGAATTGGGCCAGGCCCAAAGGAAGCGCGGCTGGTAGGCGCGCCCGGCCATGCCATAATTTCCGGCGCCATACGAGGCGCCGACCATCATGGTGATTTTCGGCACGCCGGTCGAGGCAACGGCGGTGACCATCTTGGCGCCGTGACGGGCTATTCCGGCGTGTTCAGATTGCTTCCCAACCATAAACCCGGTGATATTTTGTAGAAAAACCAAGGGGGTACCCCGCTTGCTGCACAATTCGACAAAATGCGCGGCCTTGGCGGCGCTGTCGGAAAACATCACGCCGTTATTGGCGATAATGCCCACGGGGATGCCCTCGACATGGGCAAATCCGCTCACCAGAGTTTCGCCAAACCGGGCTTTGAATTCGTCAAACCGGCTACCATCGACAAGACGGGCGATCACTTCGCGAATGTCATAGGGCGTGCGCAGATCAAACGGCACGGCGCCCAGGATTTCCTCGGGGTCATAGGCGGGCGGCTCGGGGCTTTGCATATCCACCTGAGACGCCACCACCCGGTTCAGGTTGCTGACCGCCCGGCGCGCCAGGGCCAGCGCGTGGGCATCATCCTCGGCCAGGTAGTCGGCCACACCCGAAAGGCGCGTATGCACGTCGCCTCCGCCGAGTTCTTCGGCCGAAATCACCTCGCCAATCGCCGCCTTGACCAGCGGCGGGCCGGCCAGAAAGATCGTGCCCTGTTCGCGCACGATGATGGCCACGTCCGACATTGCCGGCACATAGGCGCCCCCGGCCGTGCACGAGCCCATGACCACGGCGATCTGGGCGATGCCCTTGGCGCTCATCCGTGCCTGGTTGTAAAAAATCCGCCCGAAATGGTCGCGGTCGGGGAAAACCTCGT
>CAYSBG010000115.1:0-6711 GCA_964429125.1 uncultured Aliiroseovarius sp. | reverse complement strand
GCCGCGATCCAGGGCCAGCGCAGCGCCTGCAGGTGCTCGAGCAGCGCCTCGGCGCCCTGGCGGCTCCAGAGCTTGCGGGCGACGAGGTAGAGCAGGCCCGCCGAGACGGCCGCCTTGAGCGCGAGCAGCAGGACTTTGAATCGTTCCTTGAACGCCTGCGCGCAGCCAAAGACCAGTCGGAGTTTGACGACTTCATGGAGGATCGCGCCGAGGTTGCCAAAGCCGGGCGTGATGGAGACAAGGACAATGGCGACAACGCAACCGTTGAAACCTGATCCTGATCGCCCCCGGCCGGCCCCATGTCCCCTGTCCCCTGGGCCGGCCACCGCTTTTTCAAAGGAACATTTGATGCCTTTCAGCACCGAACATGAACCGCTTTGGGGCCTGCCCGATCCCGATACACAGGCCGAGTTCTATGCCGATGTCGCCACCAAGCGGGCCTTTGCCTGGGTAATCGACATGGTGCTGATTTCCCTGCTGGTCGCGCTCGTGGTGCTGTTTACCGTTGGCATCGGCCTGTTCTTTCTCGGCTTCCTGATGCTTTTGATCAGCTTCGCCTACCGTTTTATCAGCCTGGCCAACACATCCGCGACCCCCGGCATGCGCATCGTTGCCATTGAACTGCGCACCCATCGCGGCGAACGCTTCACCTCGGGCACTGCGCTATTGCACACGTTGGGATACCTGGGCTCGATCAGCTTTGGGCTGCCGCAGATCGTTTCCGTTTTGCTGGTGGCCACCAGCAAACGCGGCCAGGGGCTGACCGATATGGTGCTGGGCACCGCGGCGGTGAACCGGGGGGCACGCCGTTGAAGCTTTTGCAGCCGCTCTGAGACTCGGATCACATGCGTAACGCTTCAGAGCATGTCGCACCAGGCTGATTTTCCGCTCGTTTACCGCTTTCCCCTGAGGGGGCTTGGCGATTCGTGCATGAGTTGTTAGAGTTTGAAAGAAACTGGAAAAACCGGAACTGAATGCGCCATACACTCCCCCTTGCCCCACAGTTTTACGTAACCGCGCCCCAGCCCTGCCCCTATCTGGACGGGCGCGAGGAACGCAAGTTGTTTACCGCGCTGCAAGGCGAACACGCGGGGATGTTGAACGACACTTTGTCCAAGCAGGGCTTTCGCCGCTCGCAAAACGTGCTGTACCGGCCTTCTTGTGCGGAATGCAACGCCTGTTTGTCGGCCCGTATCCGGGTGGCGGATTTCAAACCCAGCAAAAGCCAACGCCGTGCGGAAAAGCGCAATCGCGACCTGCAACGGCGCGCCCGCGCGCCCTGGGCCAGCGAAGAACAATACGAGCTGTTTCGCACCTATCTGGATGACCGTCACGCCGATGGTGGCATGGCCGATATGGACGTGTTCGAGTTTGCCGCGATGATCGAGGAAACCCCGGTCAAAAGCCGGGTGATCGAGTACCACGCCACCCTTGCCGATGCCAGCGACGCACTGGCGGCGGTCTGTCTGACCGATGTTCTGGAAGATGGCGTGTCGATGGTCTATTCGTTTTACACCCCCGAGCGGCGCAAACAAAGCCTGGGCACCTATATCATCATGGACCATATCCGCATCGCCCGCGAGGCCGACCTGCCGTACGTTTATCTGGGCTATTGGGTGCCTGGGTCTCCGAAAATGGACTACAAAGCGCGGTTCTCGTCCCTGGAAATCTATCGGGGCGGCGAATGGCAGGAAATTGACCCTGATTTTGACTATGCCGCCAATACTCACCCGCGTTTCACCGACCCGATTGCCGAGCAAGTGGCACAGATCAGCCTACCGGAAACCCGGCCGGTGTGACCTGTGCCTATTTTCCGCGTTTGATCAGTTGAAACAAACCGATGTAACAAAAAATTCCTGACCGCCAATCAGAAATGTCGTCAAGCCGTCGGGTGCTTCCATGACAAATTTTGCCTCATAATGGCTTGTGCTCTTATACCCAATTGGCACCGATGTTTCAATATCACGGCCAAACGCATTGGGAAGCTGTTTGCGATCCAGATCCGTTAGTTCGCCAATAAACTTTGGCGGCACCACAAAGTCTGTCGCGACGTTTTCGTGGCCGCCGTAGTCGCATATTTCGGCACTCGCTCTGATAATGGGTTCGGCACTTCCCAATATGGTTACCCGCATGTTTCTGTTGCTAAGCTGCAGCGCTTCATTCATGCCGGCACAGGTCACTTGGGTCATGCCCGTGGTCCCAGTGGTTACAACCGTCGAAGGGTCGTGATAAAAGTCTTCAAATGAAATACGAATGCGGGTTTTGTCCGCCAAGACGTACGCGCCCGCACCCACTATCCCGCCCTTCATGGTGGTGGAAAAATTCAGGCATTGCGCAATGGCGGCGCCTGGTAGGGACAGAGCGGCAATCAAGGCGACAGCCGATAGCGTTTTGTTGTTGGAAATGCTCTTCATGGTACACCTTTCACATTTAATAATACCCAAAATAGCCCATTTGCGGGTTTTTGCCAAATCGGGGGATAGACAGGCATACAAAACAGTTGATGGGACGGGCGTTTGAATGTCAGAATACACACGGTTTTGGCGCCAAATAGGCAGGGCGAAATGAAGGATACTTTGCTCGGCGGTGATATGTGCAAAGAAATGGAGATGATCACGAAGTCACCTTGATCCTAAGTTGGTTAATGCTCGGCATTGCGTTCAGGGAAATAAGTGATGTGTCACGCCAACGCGGGTGATGCCCTATTGAAATTTCACTTTCTTGCGCATTGCACCATGCACCTGCAAGAAATAGTCACCAGATCATCACGTTGCGACACTTTATTCCCGCAAATCCCTGTTGACGCCCTCGTCATGCGCTCCTAAGGTCACGCCGTTGGATATGGGAGCATGATATGCGGGGTATTCTCGTAACTGTGGTGAAATGGCGCATGGGCCATTGTACGGACCGGTAACGGAACCCTGTTCATCCCATGCGCCCCCGAAAAACTTCGGGGGCTTTTTTATTTCAGGGCCAGCACGGCCCGCGCACGTGGAACGGAGAGAGAGATGACACGTCAGATGACCGGAGCGAAAATGGTAGTCCAGGCCCTGAAGGATCAGGGTGTGGACGTTGTATTCGGCTATCCCGGCGGGGCTGTGCTCCCGATTTATGACGAGGTTTTCCTGCAAAACGATATTCGCCACGTTCTGGTGCGCCACGAACAGGGCGCGGTCCATGCGGCCGAGGGCTATGCGCGCTCCACAGGCAAGCCCGGCGTGGTGCTGGTAACCTCCGGCCCCGGGGCAACCAATGCGGTCACCGGGCTGACCGATGCTTTGCTCGATTCGATCCCGATCATCGTGCTGACCGGCCAGGTGCCGACCTTCATGATTGGCACCGATGGCTTTCAGGAGGCCGACACGGTTGGCATCACCCGCCCCTGCACCAAACATAACTGGTTGGTCAAGGATACCGATGAGCTGGGCGATGTGCTGCACCAGGCCTTTCACGTTGCCACTAGCGGACGCCCCGGCCCGGTCTTGATCGACATTCCCAAGGACGTGCAATTTGCTACCGGCACCTACACGACCAAAGGCAAGGCGCGCACGGCGCATTACAAGCCGCAGGTCAAAGGCGACAAGGCTGCAATCACCGAACTGGTTGAAATGATGGAGAAAGCAGAGCGGCCTGTGTTTTATACCGGTGGCGGCGTGATCAATTCCGGCCCCCAGGCCAGCCAGCTTCTGCGCGAGCTGGTGGGCGCCACGGGCTTTCCCATTACCTCGACCTTGATGGGGCTTGGCGCCTATCCGGCCTCGGGCAAGGAATGGATCGGCATGTTGGGCATGCACGGGTTGTACGAGGCCAACATGGCGATGCATGATTGCGACCTGATGATCAATATCGGCGCGCGGTTTGATGACCGGATCACCGGGCGCACCGACGCGTTCAGCCCCGGCTCGAAAAAGGCGCATATCGACATTGACCCCTCGTCGATTAACAAGGTGATCCATGTGGACCTGCCGATTGTTGGCGATGTGGCCCATGTGCTCGAAGACATACTGCGCATCTGGAAGGCGCGCGGACGCAAGGTGAACAAGGACGGCTTGCGTGCCTGGTGGGGCGAGATTGACAAATGGCGCAAGGTCGATTGCCTAGCCTATGCCAAGGACGACAAAACCATCAAGCCGCAACACGCATTGCAACGCCTCGAGGCCCTGACCAAGGGAGGCGACCGCTATATCACCACCGAGGTTGGCCAGCACCAGATGTGGGCGGCGCAGTATCTGGGCTTTGAAGATCCCAACCGGCTGATGACCTCGGGCGGGCTGGGCACGATGGGCTATGGGCTGCCGGCCTCGATCGGCGTGCAGATGGCCCACCCCGAGGCATGCGTGATCAACGTTGCCGGCGAAGCCTCGTTTCAGATGAACATGCAGGAAATGGCCACGGCGGTACAATTCCGCCTGCCGATCAAGCAGTTTATCCTGAATAATGAACGCCTTGGCATGGTGCGCCAGTGGCAGGACCTGCTGCATGGCGGGCGCTATTCGCAAAGCTGGTCGGAAAGCCTGCCCGATTTCGTCAAGCTGGCCGAGGCCTTCGGCTGCAAGGGCCGCGCGGTCAGCGACCCGGCCGAGCTGGACGACGCGATCCGCGAAATGCTGGACACGGACGGGCCGTTCATCCTTGACGTGCTGGTGGAGCGGCACGAAAACTGCTATCCGATGATCCCGTCGGGCGAGCCGCACAACAAGATGCTGATGGGCGATGCCAGCACCGACGGGGCGATCGGCACGTCCGGCGCAACTCTGGTCTGAGGGGGCTCACATGTCTGCACTACGCTTGAAAAAGGGCACCAATTCCCGGTCCGCCTATAACCTGCGCGACCCCAACGAGGCCGGGATCGAGCGCCACATCCTGGCGGTGATCGTCGATAACGAGGCCGGCGTGCTGGCCCGGGTGATCGGCCTGTTTGCCGGGCGCGGCTACAATATCGACAGCCTGACCGTGGCCGAGATCGACCATCTGGGGCATCAGAGCCGCATCACCATCGTCACCACCGGCACGCCGGCGGTGATCGAGCAGATCAAGGCGCAGCTTGGCCGGATCGTGCCGGTGCATGAGGTGCACGACCTGACCGTGGAGGGGAAGCCGGTCGAGCGCGAGCTGGCCCTGCTCAAGGTGGCGGGCACCGGCGAAAAGCGGGTCGAGGCGCTCAGGCTGGCCGACATCTTTCGCACCAACGTGGTGGATTCGACGCTTGAGAGCTTTACCTTCGAGATCACCGGCACCCCCGACAAGATCGACGCCTTTACCGAGCTGATGCGGCCGCTGGGCCTGGTCAGCATCGCCCGGACCGGGGTGGCGGCGCTGCAACGCGTCAAGGTGAAGAACGACGGATAACGCATTGTTTGGCATGGATTTGTTCGCGGTGATGGCCGGAGTGGCCGTGGCCATGGGGCTGGGCGGCCTGGTGGGGGCGGTGCTGGGGGCGGCACTGGCAGCCGACAGCCGCGATGCCGACGACCCCACCTTCGAGGCCCAGTTGAACACCCCCACCCTGCTGCTGCAACTTTCGATCCTGTCGCTCATGGTGGCGGTGCTGTCCGG
Organism: uncultured Aliiroseovarius sp.; assembly: GCA_964429125.1. Classification (GTDB taxonomy): domain Bacteria; phylum Pseudomonadota; class Alphaproteobacteria; order Rhodobacterales; family Rhodobacteraceae; genus JAAEUB01. The sequence goes on along the minus strand of CAYSBG010000115.1, from coordinate 1,155 downwards.
GGCCGTTACCGGCTGGCTGGTGCCCGGCGCGCCGCTGCTCAATGCCGGCCTTGTCGGCGCGCTTGGCACCGGGCTTGGCCTCGCCCTGCCCGCGCCCGGCTTCCCGGACCGGCCGCGGCTGATCCTGGCGCTGCTCACCCTGCCGGCAACGCTTGCCGGCGGCTGGCTGATGACGCTTGCCGGCTGAGCCCTCAGGCCAGCCAGTCCGCCAGCAGCCGATTGACCGCCTCCGGCCGCTCCATCGTGGACATGTGCCCGCAATCGGCGATCACTTCCAGCCGGGCATCGGGGATCGCCGCCGCCATTTCACGGGCATGGTCGGGCGGGGTCAGCTGATCCTCGTCCCCGACGATCACCAGGGTGCGGGCCGAAATGCCGGGCAGGTCCGGGCGGCTGTCGGGCCGGCCCATGATGGCGCGCATCTGTTGGGTCCAGAGCGCCGCCCCGGTCTCCCGCGCCATGTCCAGGATCGCGTCGCGCAGGGCGGTATCGCCGGCCCGGCTGGCGGCGATTGACAGGGGCAGGCTCTCGGCGCTCATCTGCAGATAGCGCCCGGCCTCCACCTCGGCCAGCGCCGCCTCGCGCAGCACGGTCTTTTCCGGCGTATCGGCGCGGGCGGACGTATCCATCAGGCAGAGCCGCGCCACCCGCTCGGGCGCCTGGCGCAGGATTTCAAAGGCGATATAACCGCCCATGGACAGGCCGGCCAGGTGAAAGCGCGGCGGCGCGGTGGCAAGAATGGCCCTGGCCATGGCCGCCATGCTGTCGCCGCCATCCACCGCCGCCACCAGCACCGGGCGCCTCGGCCCAAGCGCCGCCCGTTGCGCCGCAAACAGCGCCTCGGTACAGGCAAGGCCGGGGATCATCAACAGCGGCAGGGTGTCTGGCATGGATGGCGTCCTCCTGCTTCAAGACTGCACCGCAACCCCCTGCCCTGTCAAAGAAAAAGGGGAGCCCGCGGGCTCCCCAGTCTGGCTGATAAGGCTCATCGTTACTACCGCTCGGCTCTGTTCTCTTGCCTGCGGCCTTATCCGCGTCAGGCGGGCCGAAACCCGCCCGAACCTCAGCTGCACCCGGTGGTCGAACCGCAGGTGTTGCATTTCATGCAGGTGCCGTTGCGCACCAGGGTGTAGTTGCCGCATTCGCCGCAAGCCT
>CAYSBG010000114.1:0-6714 GCA_964429125.1 uncultured Aliiroseovarius sp. | reverse complement strand
GCATTTTCCGCCAGCCAGCCCTCGAGCACCGCATCCTCGACCCGGTTGAGTTCCAACGAGAAAAACACCAGGGGTGCGGTGAAATCAGTGATTTGTTCCTGGCAGTTTTGCAGGAATTGCGCGCGTTCGGCGTCCGTAGTCTGCTGGTAATAACGCAGGCCCGCATAAGACATGATGCGCCCGCCCTTGTTCTCGATCGCCTCATGCGCCTGCACGCACGCGAGCATGGCGTCGGCGTCAAGATCGGCCAGTTTCCCCTCGTAGGTAGCGGCGAAATCGGCACAGGCCTTTTCCAGCCAATCGAGGTCGGCCGTCAGAGCCGGGGCATCGGGGGCGGGGTACAGGTCGCTGAGGTCCCACTCGGGCAGGCTGCCCAGGTAATTGTCGCTTTTTGCGGGGCTGTCGGCGGATAGCACCGGGGTGGGGCAAGGTTGGGCGCGCATGGGGACTCCTTATATGCTTTGTCCCCAGATAGGCCGGAATGCCCCGATGCACAACACATCGCCATATCTGCGTGCGCAAACGAGGCCGAGGACCGGCCCCGTTCAGTTCAACAAAGGCTTTTACTGGACATTCCAGGAGGATTGACGGCAAACGTTGAAGTTGTTTTCGATAACTTCATCTCCGTCGGCGAAAACTGCCTTCAGGTCAAAAAGACAGGCGCCAGAGCCATCGTCGATATCGACATTGACCGTCTGCCCCGACCGCAACACGGAACTGCCGAAGATGTCCTCTTCCCATGTACGACGCGATGTGTTTGAGGCGAAGAAACGCACCATGGTGACGCCGGTGTAATTGCCGATGGTCACCACCCGGTTTTGGACGGTTGAAACTGGGGCGGTTGTGGTGTCGATGCAACCGGCAAGAAAAAACACTGCAGTTGTAAGGGAAAGGATAGCTTTCATTTGTTTGCTCCGTGAAAGGAAAATTATTGCAATAAAAGGCCACTGTTCAAAGGTACGATTCGATCAGCCCTCGGACATAGGCGATTTCATCACATTAGTAAAATTCTTTTACCAATTGGTTCGAGAAAACTTGGTGTCGTGACAGGGGCTTGCACCCTTTCCAGACGGGGTACATAGGTTGGGTGGCAGGGAGACGGCATGAAATAGCCGAAAAATGCGCGGACACATTTTGACCCGGGCGGTGCAAAGCCCTATATGAGGGGCAACGACGGAGCGAGGACAGGCGTGCTCAGATTTATCTTGGGATTTTTTGGGGCGATTTTTACCTGGATCACCCTGGCCGCCTTTATGGGCGCCTTGATGCTTGCGTCGGTTTTCTGGACCTATGCGCAAGACCTGCCCAGCTATAACCAGCTTGCCAATTATGCGCCGCCAGTGATCAGCCGGATCTACTCTGGCGAAGGGCGGCTGATGGACGAGTTCGCCCGGGAGCGGCGGCTGTATACCCCGTCTGATGAAATCCCCGACCTGGTGAAATGGGCGTTTATTTCGGCGGAGGACAAAAATTTCTACCAACACAAAGGCTATGACATCCGCGGCATCATTGCCGCGGCCATTCAGGCGGCCAAGGGCGGGCGCCTGCGCGGAGCGTCAACCATTACCCAGCAGGTGGTGAAGAATTTCCTCCTGTCTTCGGACCGGCGCGCAGAGCGCAAAATCAAAGAGCTTATCCTGGCGGTGCGCCTGGAGGCGGCACTGGACAAGAACGAGATCCTTGGCCTGTATCTGAACGAGATTGACCTGGGCGTACGCTCGTTCGGGGTGACGGCGGCGGCGCAGAGCTATTTCAACAAGACATTGGGTGAGCTTCGCCCGGAAGAGGCAGCTTTTCTGGCGATCCACCCCAAGGCACCCTATAAATACAATCCGGCCGAAAACTACGAGGGTGCGCTGGAACGGCGAAATTACGTGCTGAGCGAAATGTATCAGAACGGATACCTTGACCAAGCCGCCTACGAAGCCGCGCGCACAGCCCCCATCCGCACGGTTCAGACCGGGGACATACCGTCGTTTCGCAGCCAATTGCCCCCGCGTGACTACTTTACCGATGAAATCCGTCGCCAGCTCAGCCGCAACTTTGGCGAGGATGAATTCTTTGACGGCGGTCTGGCGATTCGTGCCACCATGGACCCGGAACTGCAGCAGAAGGCGGCGGCGGCCTTGCGCCGCGGGCTGGAAAAATACGACCGGGGGCGAGGTATTTGGCGCCCAACCGGCTACACGCTGACGGCAGAGCAAATGGCGGACGAGGCCAGCTGGCGCGAGGCGTTGGAAGGGGTCGAAATGCCACGCGATATTGCTGGATGGCATGTGGCGGTTGTGCTGGAATTAAGCGCCAGGGATGCGCGTATCGGCATTGAAGGTGTTGATGAGGTTGACGGTGGCCACTGGATACCTGCCAAGGATGTGACCTGGGCGCGGCGGCTGAACGAGGATGGCTCAAAAGGACGCCGGGGCCGGGTGGCCAGCGATCTTGTCAAAGTCGGCGAGGTCGTGTTCGTGCGCGCCATGACCAAGGATAGCGATGGGTCGTTCATCCGCTGGACCTTGCGCCAGATCCCGCTGTTGCAGGGGGCATTCATGGCGATGGACGTCAATACTGGCCGGGTGCTGGCGATGCAGGGCGGGTTTTCCTATCAGGAATCGGTGTTTAACCGGGCCACGCAGGCGACACGCCAGCCCGGGTCCAGTTTCAAACCGTTTGTTTATGCCAGCGCTTTGGATAGCGGCTTTACCCCGGCGACGATCATTCTGGACGCGCCGATCGAGATTGACACCGGTGCCGGAATCTGGCGGCCGAAAAACGCCAGTAATGACTTTTATGGCCCGGTACCGATGCGTTTGGGGATCGAACGGTCGCGTAACCTGATGACCGTGCGCCTGGCCCAGGAAATCGGCATGGATGTGGTTGCCGCCTATGCCGAACGCTTTGGCGTTTATGACAAGCTGGACCCGTTTCTTGCCAATTCTCTGGGGGCTGCCGAGACCACGCTGTTTCGGATGGTCAGCGCCTATGCGATGTTTGCCAACGGCGGTGAGCGGGTCGAACCAACGCTTGTTGATCGGGTGCAGGACCGTACCGGTGCCACGGTGTATCGCCATGACCCGCGCGATTGCCTGGATTGCTCGAATTTCGATATTCCCCCGGGCCTTGGTCCACGGATCGAAACCAACCGCGAGCGGGTCATGGACCCGGTTACAGCCTATCAGTTGACGTCGATGATGCGCGGCGTGGTTGAACGCGGCACTGCGGCCGGGCGGGTTAATCTGGGGGTGCCTACGGCTGGCAAAACCGGCACGACCAACGGCGCGCGCGACGTTTGGTTCATTGGCTTTACATCGAACCTCGTGGCCGGATGCTATATGGGGTATGACCAGCCGAAATCGATCCCCGGCGGCTCGGGCGGGGGCATGTGCGCGCCGGTGTTCAACGAATTCATGAAGGCCGCCGTGGCCAAATACGGCTCTGGCCCGTTCAAAATCCCCGAAGGCGGACGTTTTATTAAAATTGACCGCACGTCCGGTGCGCGTCTTCCCGATTCCGCTACGGGCGATTACGTTGTCTCGGAGTTTTTCCGGGATGGCGAAGAGCCGATTTTTGGCGTGATGTTTGATGGCGGCTTTGCCCTTGGTTCGGACTTGCCTCTGTTCCTGCCGGAAAACGGGCAGGGCGGTGAGGTGGATACCGAAGGCACAGCGACCACGACTGCAGATGGCGAAGTGGTAATCCTCAACGACGAGAATGCCGATTTCGGCTCCCTTTCTTCGGGCGGCCTTTACTGAATGTCGGCCATTTCGTCTTTGAAGTGGTCGTGAACGCCCGGCAAACCGTAATTTGCACCATTTGCCCATTGTCATCTGCTGCCCTTAGCCCTTATGTTCACTTGGCGCCCCAGGCAAATTGCCCCGGGCCGATGAGTTTCTCTGTCCCGCTGAAGACGGCATTGACCGCAGGTGGGGCTGAAGGATTTGACCAACTGGTCAGCGATACGCCCGTGCCAAACGCCGGGCCATGAACGGGTAGCCGCGTTTTTCATGAAATGGGCTACCGGAGAAGTAATGCGATGATACGCGACAGGATTTTGGCAGAACAGACAGGCCCCCCAGGGGCCCTTTTGTGGTGCCCCCGATCCGTGCGCCCCATTGCCACAAACAGACGCACCTCCCTATTTCCCCGCTTGACAGGCAGGGGGGCTGGGAGATTGCGCAATGGAAAACCATGGCTAAAAAGATGCTTATCGATGCCACCCACCCGGAAGAGACCCGGGTTGTGGTGGTTGACGGAAACCGGGTCGAGGAGTTCGACTTTGAATCGGAAAACAAACGCCAGCTAGCTGGTAATATCTACCTCGCCAAAGTGACCAGGGTCGAACCGTCGCTTCAGGCCGCGTTCGTTGACTATGGCGGCAACCGCCACGGATTTTTGGCGTTTAGCGAAATTCACCCGGATTATTACCAGATTCCCGTAGCAGACCGCGAAAAACTGCTGGCGGAAGAGGCCGAGTTTGCCAAGCAACAAGCCGAGGACGAGGAAAAAGCCAAATCCCGGCGGCGTTCGCGTGGGCGTGGGCGCTCCAAGTCCAAAGCGAGCGCCTCTTCTGTGGCTGACGCGGTAGCGACCAAAGAGCCGGAAGCGGCAATTTCGGGCATGGATGTTATTGACCTCGATGCCGACGCGCCGGCGAGCGACGAAGGCCTGTCGCCGATGGAAACAGTCGCCGAAACCCCGGTCGAAGAGCCGAACGGGGAAACGGGCGAGGAAAACACGGCCGAAGCGCCGGATGCACCCGAAGTCGCCGACGCCCAGGTGGACGCCGAAGCCCATGGCGATGAGGACGATGACGACGACAAGCTCGATGCCTCGGAAAAGGACGAGCATATCGAGGACGTCGCCGATGAGGATGTGGCCGAAGAAGCGCGCGCCCCGCGTAAACGCCGTCCGAAGAAATACAAGATTCAGGAAGTCGTCAAGGTCCGCCAGATCCTTCTGGTGCAGGTCGTCAAGGAAGAGCGCGGCAACAAGGGCGCGGCGCTGACCACCTATCTGAGCCTGGCCGGGCGCTATTGCGTGCTGATGCCAAATACCGCGCGCGGCGGTGGCATTTCGCGCAAGATCACCAATGCCGCCGACCGTAAAAAGCTCAAGGCCATCGCGGGCGAGATCGAGGTGCCCCAAGGCGCCGGGCTGATCGTGCGCACTGCCGGCGCCAAACGCACCAAGACCGAGATCAAGCGCGATTATGAATACCTGTTGCGCCTGTGGGAGCAGATCCGCGAGCTGACCCTCAAAAGCATCGCGCCGGCGAAGATCTACGAGGAAGGCAACCTGATCAAACGCTCGATCCGCGACCTTTATAATCGCGACATCGACGAGGTTCTGGTGGAAGGCGAACGTGGCTATCGTACGGCCAAGGATTTCATGAAAATGATCATGCCGTCGCACGCCAAGAACGTGAAACACTACGGCGAAGGCATGCCGCTTTTTGCCCGCTATCAGGTCGAAGGCTATCTGGCCGGCATGTTCAACCCGACCGTGCAGCTCCGCTCGGGCGGCTATATCGTCATCGGTGTGACCGAAGCCTTGGTTGCCGTCGACGTGAACTCGGGCCGGGCCACCAAGGAAGGCTCGATCGAGGAAACCGCGCTCAAGACCAACCTTGAGGCGGCCGAAGAAGTGGCCCGCCAGCTACGCCTGCGCGACTTGGCCGGGCTGATTGTTATCGACTTCATCGACATGGAAGAGCGGCGCAACAACAATGCCGTTGAAAAGCGAATGAAGGACAAGCTGAAGACGGATCGTGCCCGTATTCAGGTCGGCCGGATATCCGGTTTTGGCCTTTTGGAAATGTCGCGCCAACGTTTGCGCCCGGGTATGATCGAGGCGACGACCCAACCCTGCAGCCATTGCCACGGCACCGGCTTGGTGCGCTCGGATGATAATCTGGCGTTGTCGATTCTGCGCCAGCTGGAAGAAGAAGGCACGCGCAAGCGTTCGCGCGAAGTGCTGCTCAAAGCGCCGGTCGGGATCGTCAATTTCCTGATCAACGCCAAGCGTGAACACGTCGCCCAGATCGAAGCACGCTACGGTATGGCCGTGCGAATCGAGGCCGACCCGTTCCTGATTTCCCCGGATTTTTCGATCGAGAAATTCAAAACCGCGTCCCGGCCGATGTCCGAACCGGATCCGACGGTCATTTCCGGTTCTTCTGCATTGATGAGCGAGATTGACGAAGCGGTGGAAGAAGACGTGGTCGACGAAGTCGAGTCCACCGATGGTGAGGAAACACCGAAACCCAAAAAACGCCGCCGTCGGCGCCGTCGGCGGCGTTCCTCCGGCTCAAACACTGAGGGCGAGACCGCACCGGTCCAAGCGCAGAGCGAGGCGGCGGCCTCGCAAAAGGGGTCCGATGCGGCTGCTGAAAGCGCCGCAGAGACGGATGCGGATACCAAAGAGGCGGTAATGGAAGAGGCGGAAAAGCCGAAAAAAACCCGGCGCAGGAGCCGCAGCAAGGCAAAAGCCGCGCCTGTAGAGGCTTCTGAGGAGGCAGCCCAGGGCGCTCCGGAAGCGGAGGTCGCCGAGGACGACGCGCCCAAGCCGAAAAAGGTCACCCGCACCCGGCGCAAAATCACGCCCAAGGCCGAAGTCGAGGCCAAATCCGAACCGGAAACCACAGACGAAGGCGAGAAGGCAGAAAAACCGGCGCCCAAGGCCCGCGCCCCGCGCAAACGCAGCCCTGCGAAAAAGACC
>CAYSBG010000113.1:0-6763 GCA_964429125.1 uncultured Aliiroseovarius sp. | reverse complement strand
GCGGCATCTCCAAGGCCTTTGGCCCGGTGCAGGCGAACAAGGACATTTCCATCCGCGTCATGCCGGGGACCATTCACGGCATCATCGGCGAGAACGGCGCGGGAAAATCCACGCTGATGTCGATCCTCTATGGGTTCTACAAAGCCGATTCAGGGCAGATTTTCATCAACGGCCAGGAAACCCAGATCCCGGATTCTCAGGCCGCGATCAATGCCGGCATCGGCATGGTATTTCAGCACTTCATGCTGGTCGAGAATTTCACGGTTCTGGAAAATGTCGTGCTGGGCGTGGAAGAGGGCGAGATGATTCGGCCCTCACTGGCCAAAGCGCGCAAATCCCTGAAAAATCTCGCGGATGAGTACGAATTGCAGGTCGATCCCGACGCGCTGATCGAAGATCTGGGCGTGGGGATGCAGCAGCGGGTCGAAATCCTCAAGGCGCTGTATCGGCAGGCCGACATTCTAATTCTGGACGAACCCACCGGGGTTTTGACCCCGGCCGAGGCCGACCACCTGTTTCGCATCCTTCAGGGGCTGAAGGAGCAGGGAAAAACCATCATCCTGATCACCCACAAGCTGCGCGAGATCATGGAGATCACCGACACGGTGAGCGTGATGCGTCGGGGCGAGATGACCAACACGGTCAAAACCTCCGAGACCAATCCCGAGGCATTGGCCGAAATGATGGTTGGGCGCAAAGTGTTGCTGGAAGTTGACAAACTGCCAGCCACCCCCGGCGCCGAAGTGCTGGAGGTCGAAGACCTGCGTATGGTCGACGAATTTGGCGTCGAGCGGGTCAAAGGCATCAGCTTCAACGTGCGCGCGGGCGAAATCCTCGGCATTGCCGGGGTGTCGGGCAATGGCCAATCCGAGCTGCTCAAACTGCTCGGCGGGTTTGCCAACGGTACCGGCAATGTACGCCTGAACGGCCAGCAAATCGACCTGTCCGGCAAACACAGCGACGGACGTTCCCGGCGCGCCCACGGCATCGCCCACGTGCCCGAAGACCGGCACCATTATGGGCTGATCATGGATTTTGCCGCTTGGGAAAACATGATTTTCGGCTACCACCATTTGCCGGAGTATCAGAAAAACAAGCTGCTCATGGACAACAAGGCGGTGGTTCGCGACGCCGAGGGCAAGATGGAGCGTTTCGACGTGCGCCCGCCCAATGTAAACCTTGACGCCAAGAGCTTTTCCGGTGGCAACCAGCAGAAAATCGTGCTGGCCCGCGAGATCGAGCGCAACCCCGACCTGCTTCTGGTTGGCCAGCCGACCCGCGGGGTCGATATTGGCGCGATCGAGTTCATTCACAAGCAAATCATCGCCCTGCGCGACGAGGGCAAGGCGATCCTGCTGGTCTCGGTGGAACTGGACGAAATCCTGTCCCTGTCGGACCGTATCGCGGTGATGTTTGACGGGCAGATCATGGGGGAACGCCTGCCGGAAGAAACCAACGAAACCGAATTGGGCCTGCTCATGGCGGGTGTCACTGACGGTGGCAAAACCGGTGGAAAAGGAGAAGCCGCCTGATGGAAAAGATGCCGAAATGGGCCGATGTGGTCCTGATACCGCTGATCAATCTGACCATTGCCTTTTCGCTGAGCGCGCTGGTGATCTGGGCGATCGGGGAAAATCCGTGGGAAGCGGTGAAAATGATGGTTAACGGGGCGTTGGGCTCCTCCTATGGATGGGGCTACACGTTATATTATGCCACCAATTTCCTGTTTACCGGCCTGGCGGTGGCGGTGGCGTTTCAGGCGTCCTTGTTCAACATTGGCGGCGAGGGGCAGGCGGTGATGGGCGGGCTGGGCGTGGCCCTGGTGTGCCTGTTCATCCCGTTCCCGCATTGGTCGATCGCGTTGCTTTTCGCGCTGGCGGGTGGGGCGCTGTTTGGTGCGGTCTGGGCACTTATCCCGGCGTATTTGCAGGCAAAACGCGGCTCTCACATCGTCATCACCACGATCATGTTCAACTTCATCGCGGCCTCGCTTTTGAACTACATCCTGGTGAACAAACTCCGGCCCACAGGGTCTATGGATCCGGCCTCGGCACGGTTTCCCGAAGTCACCAACCTGCCGACATTCCACGAGATGCTGGCACCGCTGGGCATCAGTTTTTCCAAAAGCGCGCCCGTGAATATTTCGTTGCTTATCGGGCTGGCGCTGGCTGTTGCAGTTTATTTCCTGCTTTGGCGCACCAAGCTGGGCTATGAACTCCGCAGTTTTGGCAAGAACCAGGACGCATCGACCTACGCCGGGATTTCTGTGACCAAGATCACCATCGTGGCGATGATGATTTCCGGCGGCATTGCCGGGATGATGTCGATCAACAACACCATGGGCGAAAGCGAGCGGTTGATCCTGAACTCGGTCGAGGGTGCCGGATTTATCGGCATCGCCGTGGCCTTGATGGGGCGAAACCACCCATTCGGCGTGGCCTTGGCGGCGTTGTTGTTCGGCTTCCTGTATCAGGGGGGTGGCGAACTGGCGCTGTGGACCAAGATCCCGCGCGAGTTGATCACCGTGATCCAAGCCCTGGTGATCATGTTCACCGGCGCATTGGACAATATGGTGCGTGATCCGGTGGAGCGCGCGTTTATTCGCGCGGCAAAACGCAGAAAACAACAGGCGGCAGGCTGATGGACTATATATCGATACTTGCAATTCTTGACTCGGCCGTGCGCCTGGCCACGCCGCTCTTGTTTGCCGCCTTGGCCGGGTTGTTCAGCGAGCGCGCCGGGATTTTCGATATCGGGCTGGAAGGCAAGATCCTGGTTTCGGCCATGCTGGCTGCGGCGATTGCCACATATACCGGGTCGGTCTGGTTGGGCTTGCTGGCCGGGCTCACGGGGTCACTGATCTTTTCGGCGATGCATGGGCTGGCTTCGATCACCTTTCGCGGCAACCAGCTGATCAGCGGAGTAGCGCTGAACTTCCTGGCCTCAGGGATCACGGTCTTGATTGCCGAGGCCTGGTTTGGATTGGGCGGGCGCACGCCGGGCCTGTCGGGCAAAGAGCGTTTTCTGCCAATCGAGCTTCCGGGGGCCGAGGCGATGGCCAATGTCCCTATCATCGGCCCGCTCTATAGCGAGCTGATTTCCGGCCATACCTTGTTGGTCTACGTCGCACTTCTAATGGTGCCGCTTTCCTGGTTTGTGCTGTATCGCACCCGGTTCGGCCTGCGTCTGCGCGCGGTGGGCGAGAACCCGGCGGCGGTGGACACAGCAGGAATTTCCGTGATCCGGCTGCGCTATGCTTCGATGATCATTGCCGGCATCCTCTGCGGATTGGCCGGCGTCTACCTTTCAACTGGTTTGGGCGCCGGGTTTGGCAAAGAGATGAGCGCAGGGCGGGGCTACATCGCGTTGGCCGCGCTAATTTTTGCTAAATGGCGGCCGTGGTACATTCTTGGCGCAACCATGTTGTTTGGCCTGCTGGAGGCCGTTGCGAATCGCTATCAGAACATCGACCTGGGCGGGTTTATTGTACCGGTGCAGTTCATGCAGGCGCTGCCCTACATCTTGACCGTGATCATCCTTGCCGGTTTCGTCGGCTCGGCCATTCCGCCGCGTGCCGGTGGACAGCCATATGTCAAAGAGCGCTGAAACCCGATTTCCGGACGATTCCGGGCAGGCAACTTCGCCAGAACGCGGAGCCGTGCCCTTGCGGCTCCGATTTGTCGCAGGCAAATTTGGACACCTCCAATATTGAGGTATGGACATATGCGAAAAATCACATATTTAGGGGCACACCTTTCCCCTGGCTGAACTTCAGGTAGCCCATGCAAATCTATCTTCCTATCGCCGAAGTGTCGGTGAACGCATACCTTCTTCTCGGTCTTGGCGGGCTTGTCGGGCTGCTTTCGGGCATGTTCGGTGTTGGTGGCGGTTTTCTCATGACGCCTTTGCTGATTTTCATCGGCATTCCCCCGGCGGTTTCTGTTGCAACCGAGGCAAACCAGATCGTTGCCTCGTCTTTTTCCGGGGTTCTGGCTCATTTGAAACGCCAGACCGTCGACCTGAAAATGGGCTTGGTGCTGCTGGTCGGCGGCTTGTTCGGCGCCTTTCTGGGTATTCAGCTGTTTAATTATCTCAAGGCGTTGGGCCAGGTTGATCTGCTGATCAAGCTCAGCTATGTGACCTTCCTTTCGATCATTGGCGGCCTGATGTTCGTTGAAAGCCTGCGGGCAATCATGAAAACCAAGGCCGGTGTGGCGCCCAAACGGCGCAAGCACACCTGGCTGCACAACCTTCCGGGCAAAATGAAGTTCCGGGTTTCGGGGCTGTATATCTCGGTGATCCCGCCATTGTTGGTCGGGGTGCTGGTTGGTGTGCTGGCTGCCATCATGGGCGTTGGCGGTGGTTTCATCATGGTGCCGGCAATGATCTACTTGCTGGGCATGCCTACCAAAGTCGTGGTCGGCACATCCCTGTTCCAGATCATTTTTGTCACCGCGTTCACCACCATCATGCACGCGACCACCAACTTCACCGTGGATATCGCCCTGGCGGTTCTGCTGCTGATCGGCGGCGTTATTGGCGCCCAGGTTGGCGCCCGGATCGGCACCAAACTGAAGGCCGAGCAGCTGCGTATTCTGCTGTCGCTGATGGTGTTGGGGGTCTGCCTCAAGCTGGGGCTTGAACTGTTGATCCAGCCAAGCGAGCTGTATTCCATTGGCGCAGGGGGACACTGATATGCGCAAGGTCTTTGCACTCTTCTTGATCCTCATCGCCCTTCCGGCTGTGGCACAAGAAGACGTCGTCGCCGGGCTAAGCCAGAACCGGGTGTCGATCAACGCAACCTTTATCGGCTCGGAGATCCTGATTTTCGGCGCGGTCAAACGCGAATCCCCGGCGCCCGATACCAGCACGCTCGACGTCATCGTTGTGGTCGAGGGGCCGTCAAGCGCGATCACCGTGCGCCACAAGGAAAAGCGCTATGGCATCTGGGTCAACACTGAATCGGTAACGGTCGAAGCCGCGCCAAGCTTTTACGCAGTCGCCTCGACTGGCCCGCTGGACCAGATCCTCGATGCCGCCCAGGACCTGCAATATCACATTACCATTCCGCAGGAGATCCGGCTGGCAGCCGGCGAAGAGAAACTGGCCGCATTCGCCGAAGCCGTTATTCGTATCCGCACCAAGGCCGGGCTTTATTCCCAACAGGTAGGCGGTGTAACGCTGAGTGAAGACACCTTGTTCAACACATCGGTCAAACTCCCCTCCAACCTGACAGAGGGCGATTATAGTGCGCGTATTTATCTGCTGCGCGGCGGCGAGGTGATCTCGAACTACGAAACCGCCATCACCGTGCGCAAGGTCGGGCTGGAGCGTTGGATCTATTCATTGGCCCACGAAAAACCGCTGGTCTATGGCCTGATGGCGCTGGTCATTGCCATTGCTGCCGGCTGGGGGGCATCAGCCTTCTTCCGGGTGATCCTGCGCAAAACCTGACCGAAGGGGGCAAACTGCCCACCTTGCACCGCCCTACCCGCGCCCGACGAATTCCATTTTTGTCGCCATGATGGTCATGCTCAGCACGTTGGCTTCCAGTGGAAGCTGGGCCATGCTGAAAACTGCGCGCGCCACGTCGTCGACGTCCATGGTCGGTGGCGGGGTCTCGCCCTTTTCCACCGCCTTGTCGATGATCCCCTGCAACAAATCCGTGCGGGCATTGCCGATGTCAATTTGTCCGCACGCGATGTCAAACGGGCGCCCGTCCAACGCGATGGTCTTGGTCAGGCCGGTAATTGCGTGTTTGGTTGCTGTGTAGGTAACAGAGCCGGGACGCGGCGTGGTTGCCGAGATCGAGCCGTTGTTGATGATCCGCCCACCCTGAGGTGTTTGGGCGCGCATCTGGCCAAAGGCCGCGCGTGCGCAATAAAACATCGCATTCAGATTGATGTTAACCGCTGCGTGCCAACTTTCCAGGCTCACCTCGTCAATCGGTGCGGCGGGGGTGAATATCCCGGCGTTGTTGAACAGAACGTCCAGACGGCCCCCCTTGGAAAACTGCGTGAATGCCTGCGCGACCTGCGCCGGATCGGTCAAGTCGGCAGGCAGTACCTCTGCCGCCTCGATCCCTGCTGCGACGTCTTTCAGCTTGTCCGCCCGGCGCGCCGTCAGCCCCACCCGCCAGCCGGCGCGGCCAAACATCTCGGCTGTGGCGCGGCCAATGCCGCCAGAGGCGCCGGTGATCAGGATGCTAGGCTTCATTGTCGCTCTCCATGGTCAGGGTCAGGGCAGCCGGAGCGGCCTGCAGGTCATCGGTGGCCAACGGCTTTTGCGGCCGCGCCAACGCGTAGCGCGTGATCCAATGCAAGCGGTGCTCGGCCCGGGTGATGGCGACATAAGCCAAGCGCTTCCACAGCGGAATGCCCGCCTCTACCCGCCCCGCCCAGGCAGCGGCGGAAAGGTCCGGGGCAAACACCTGCACATCGCGCCATTGGCTGCCCTGGGCCTTGTGAATGGTCACCGCTGCGCCGTGCAGAAAGGCCGCGCCCATGCGCGCGGCAAAAGGGATAAAGGGCTCTTCTTCGTCCGGGCGTTCGATCTTGATGATCGAGGCAGCCGAGACCTGTGGCTCTTCAGCGGCGAATACGTGCAGGCGTGAGAATCCGGCCTTGCGCCCGGGGCCAAGGTAGACGCATTGCGCGCCCTTGATCAGGCCGCGCGCCTCCAGGTCGACGCGTTTTTTGCGGTGCTTCACCGGCAGCTCAATGCCGTCGCAAATCAGCGGCTCGCCCGGCAGAAGCTCGTGTTC
>CAYSBG010000112.1:0-6776 GCA_964429125.1 uncultured Aliiroseovarius sp. | reverse complement strand
CTGCCAAAATGGGCACGCGCCGGGGGCGCAAGGTAAATGAGGACAGGCCCTAGGGTCAGGACCCATTAATCCGACGCGTGCAGCGTCATCGGCGCGAAATATCAGTGGTTTGCGGCCCGCCGGCAAGGGTGGCTCCCTTTCCAAGGGCAGCAAGCCTCTGAGATGAAGTGCCGATGGCGCCCGAAGGGTTTGGCGGATTTGCCCTCTGAATGCGTTCCAGCCCCTTGAAATAGCGCCGCTATTGCTGCGGGTCTGCGCCTGTTCAGCGAACAAATCCGTCAAACTGCGCGTGCCGGATTAATGGGTCCTGACCCTAGTAGTGCGACTGAGAGCGTGCCGCGCCTTATCAGAATCGCGTATTCGGCTGGTGGGGCGAGGCAGCGTTTGCGCGGCCAGATTTTCGACAACCAGCCTCGGTGTAATTGCCGATATCAACCCCATTGAGGAAACACCCTTGCCGAAAATGCGCGTGCATTGGTCGGCACCACTTTTGGCAGCGCGAATGACGAATTACCACCTGTGGCGATACCGCCCGGCTGGTTTTACGCGGGCCGGCGACCCGGCGGATCCTGGGAACAGAAACCTGGCGCAATACCCTGGGCTGATTGATCTTGGCAAAGCAGTTGCGTGGGCGTATACGCGCCACTTGATGTTATCCAGGAGCCAGTGCCATGAACGGTAGTGCCAATCTCAACCTGATGATCAAAGCCGCACGCCTGGCCGGGCGCTCGTTGGTCAAGGATTTCCGCGAAGTCGAAAACCTGCAGGTTTCTGTCAAGGGTGCTGGCGATTTTGTCTCGCGCGCCGATATCGAGGCCGAGCGGATCATCCGCGAAGAACTGAGCGAAGCCCGGCCCAATTACGGCTGGCTGGGCGAAGAAAGCGCGGAAGTTGCAGGCGAAGACCCTACCCGGCGCTGGATCGTCGACCCGCTGGATGGCACCACGAACTTTCTCCACGGCCTGCCCCATTGGGCGGTGTCGATTGCGCTGGAACACAAGGGCGAGGTCGTGGCCGGGGTGGTTTTTGATCCGGCCAAGGACGAAATGTTTTTTGCCGAAAAAGGCCAGGGTGCGTTCATGAATCAGACCCGGCTGCGGGTTTCGGGCCGTTCGAAAATGATCGAGTCGATTTTTGCCACCGGCTTGCCCTTTGCCGGGCGCGGTGATCTGCCGGACACGCTGGGCGATCTGGCCCGCCTGTTGCCCACCTGCGCCGGGGTGCGCCGTTGGGGCGCGGCGGCGCTGGACCTGGCCTATGTCGCGGCTGGGCGCTACGATGGTTTTTGGGAACGGCGGCTGCATGCCTGGGACATGGCCGCCGGGATGGTCATTGCCCGCGAAGCCGGCGCGTTGGTCGAGGCCATGGACAAGGATGCCGACATTTTGGAAAGCGGTGAGATTGTTGCTGCAAACGAGGTTATTTTCGCAAAATTCGCACGCATTGTTCGTGATCGGTAAACCCGATATCAGAAAAACCGCCGAGGTGCCGTATTTTCGCCATTTTGGGCGTTAACAAGCGAGGCATGAAAAATAAAACACACAAAACCCGCGTAGCCAGTTTCCTTTTTTCCGAAGAAGGGGCTATTACAGTTGACTGGATTGTCTTGACTGCGACGATAATTGCCCTTGGTATGGCGGCAACTTTTTATGCCCTGTCCAATGTGCCCGGTATCGCCGAAAACACCGCCGATTATATGGAAACCTACGACATCGGCGGCTAAAACCGGGTTCCGGGTGCGGCCCCATCCAGAAAATCGTTTCAGCGGCGGCGTTGAATGCGCGGGACGCGGCTTTTTACCATGCGATACTCGGCTTCGGGGTGTGGAGGGCGGCCTTTGGTTTTGCTCCAAAACCCGGGGCCTCCACGTTTGAGCCAAACCGGCAAGACCCATAGCAGGCCGACGATGAACCCTCCGGCATGGGCCCAATACGCAACACCGCTATCGCCAGCCGCAGCGCTGGCGCCGCTGAATATTTGAAGCGCGAACCACAGCCCAAGCATGACCCAGGCCGGAACCGGGAAAATGTAGAAGAACACGAAAAAGAACAAGAATATGTCGACCCGTGCGCGGGGAAACAGCAACAAATATCCCCCCATAACCCCGGCAATGGCGCCCGAGGCGCCGATCATTGGCGCGGTTGAACCCGGGTCGGCGAGAATTTGCAGCGCAGCGGCGCCAAGCCCCGCAGCCAGATAGAAAAGCGCAAAGCCCAGATGGCCTAGCTCATCTTCGAGATTGTCGCCGAATATCCATAAAAACAGCATGTTACCTGCAATATGCGCGATCCCGGCATGCAGGAACATATGGGTGATCAACCCGCTGAGGTTTTGCCCATCGGTGATCCAGGTCGGCACCAGCCCCCAAGTGTAATAGATGCGCGCCAGTTGGTTTTCGTCGCCGTAAACCGGCAACATCAGCAGGAAAACCGCGATGTTTACCGCGATCAACCCATAAGTCACATAAGGCGTGCGGGCGGTCGGATTATGGTCGCGAATTGGAAACATGTGCCACGTTGCCCCGAACTTGCCGGGCCGGTCAAGGGGCGCAGGGTGGGCAGGTTGCCCGCGTTACGTTCCAGATACACCGGCGATCAACGCAGCATTGCCGCCCGAGGCCGTCGTATCCACGCACAGGCTGCGCTCCAGCAGGATATCCGGGCCGGGCAGGGTGGTAACAAGCGGCAGGATCGGGCCTTTGCGTGCGGCCAGGGCGACGCCGAAATCTCGCGCGTCTTTGCCCCAGTATACTGCCCCGGCAAAGCCTGTGAGCGTGGTTAAGGCTGCGGCTTCCAGTCCATTTGCCACCAAGGCCTGGCCACCGAGGCCTTCGATCGCTTGTTTTTGTGCCTTCGCTGCGGCGTCGCCCGGGCCGAGGCACAAAAACGGCGCGCGGCTATAGGTGGACAGGCGGTTCATTTCGCCGGTTGGGCCGGGCAGGGTGGATTGGCTGAGCGGTGCGCGCGGGGTTGGCATGCGCGCAAGCGCGCGTTGCAATACGGCGGGATCAAGAAACATCTGCCGGTCCGGTTTTGCCAAAGGGGCAGTTGGGGGCGCGCAAAACCGTGGCAGGTATGCGGGGCCGCCGGCCTTTGGTCCCGTGCCCGAAAGCCCCTCCCCGCCAAAGGGCTGGCTGCCAACCACTGCGCCTATCTGGTTTCGGTTGACGTAAATGTTGCCCGCGTGGACGCGTTCAACCACGGTTTGCACGCGATCGTCTATGCGGCTGTGCAGGCCAAAGGTCAGCCCATAACCCGTGGCATTGATGGTGTCCAAAACCTGCTCGATATCCCCGGCGCGATAGCTGGCCAAATGCAGCACCGGGCCGAATACCTCGCGGGGAATGTCTGCAATTGTCCCCACGCGCAGTAACGCGGGGGCGATAAAATGCCCGCTTTCAGGCGCCAAAGCCTGTGCCAGAAGCCGCCCTTCGTCCTGGGCTTTGGTGACATAATCCGAAATTTCGGTAAATGCAGACCGGTCGATCAGCGGGCCAATATCGGTGGATAATTCCCACGGGTTGCCGATGCGTCGCGCCTGCATGGCGCCAATCAGCATTTCACTGAACCCGGCGATGATATCCTCTTGGACATACAGGCAACGCAGGGCTGAACAGCGCTGTCCGGCGCTTTGAAACGCCGAAGCCAGCACATCGCGCACCGCTTGTTCCGGCAGGGCCGTGCTGTCGACGATCATTGCGTTGATCCCGCCGGTTTCGCCAATAAATGGCGCCCCAGGGGCCATGTGTGCGGCCATGTTGCGCCGGATCAAGAGCGCGGTTTCGGTCGAGCCGGTGAAGGCCACGCCGCCGATACGCCTGTCCGAAGTGAGTGCCGCGCCGGTCTCTGGCCCATCTCCGGGCAAGACCTGCAACACATCGCGTGGCACACCTGCGCGGTGCAACAGCGCTGCGGCTTCCAGCGCGATAAGCCCGGTTTGCTCGGCCGGTTTGGCCAGCACGCCGTTGCCTGCGGCCAAAGCTGCGGCGATCTGGCCGGTGAAAATTGCCAGCGGAAAGTTCCACGGTGAAATGCAGGTGAACAGGCCAACCGGCGCGGTTTCGGTGGTTTGTCCGGCATAGTAACGCAGGAAGTCAACTGCCTCGCGCAGTTCGGAAACTGCATCGGGCAGGGTCTTGCCCGCTTCACGCGCCAACAGGGTAAAAAACCGGCCAATATGCGCTTCATAAAGGTCAGCGGCCTTGCGCAGAATTTTGCGGCGCACCTCGGCGGGCACCGACCAAGGGGTCGCCCGCGACAGCGCCTTGGCCACGTCCTGTGGGCTGGCCCATCTAATGCTGCCAACGACATCAGATGGTTGGGCGGGGTTCTCGACGTTTCGCAACGCCCCGGTTAGCGGGCTTTCATGGGTGAAATCGTGGCTGCGAAACTGCGCCCTGGCCGAGTCAATCCGGTCAAGATCCGGGCGATGGCTAAGGTCGATCCCGCGGGAATTGCGGCGCTGCGGGGCGAACAGGTCGGGCCCTGCGGGGACCGGGGGCTGTAAGGCCGGAGCCTGGGAGAAAGGATCGGCGGCGACATCGGCTGGGGCAAATTCCGGATTGACGATCTGGTTGACAAAGGATGAATTGGCACCGTTTTCCAGCAGGCGACGCACCAGATAGGCAAGCAGGTCGCGGTGGGTGCCCACCGGCGCATAGATGCGACAGCGCGTAGGGTTTTGGTCGTGGACAATCTGGTGCAGGCGTTCGCCCATGCCATGCAGGCGCTGAAATTCGAAATCCGCGCCTTTTGCCATGTGCAAAATTGCGGCGATTGTATGCGCGTTATGGGTGGCAAATTGCGGATAAAGCCGGGGCGCGTCCAGCAGTTTCCGCGCACAAGCCAAATAATTCGCGTCCGTCGCCTGTTTGTCGGTAAACACCGGAAAACCCTGTAAGCCAAGTACTTGCGCGCGTTTGACCTCGCTATCCCAATAGGCGCCCTTGACCAGACGCACCATGATGCGCCGGTCAAGCCGGGCCGATAAATCGGCAAGCCAGTCGATCACATGGGTGGCGCGCGGTGCATAGGCCTGTACCACCACGCCGAACCCGTCCCATCCGGCAAGGCCCGGGTCGGACAGGACACTCTCGATGATTTCCAGCGACAGGGTCAGTCGATCGGCCTCTTCGGCATCGATATTGAAGCCGATACCTGCGGATTTTGCCAAATGGGCGAGGCTCCTCACACGTCCAACAAGATGGGTCAGAACCTGTGCGCGCTGGGCGATTTCGTAGCGTGGATACAGCGCCGAGAGCTTGACCGAAAGGCCGGGATTGTCGCGGGTATCCGCGGTGGTGCAGGACGGGGCCAACGCCGTGATCGCCTCGGCATAGGCGATTTGGTAGCGCCGCGCATCGGCCTCGGTCCGGGCGGCCTCGCCCAGCATGTCATAGGAATACGTGTATCCTTTTTGCTGCATTTTTTCCGCGCGTTGCAAGGCGGATGCGATGTTTTCCCCCAACACGAATTGCGCGCCCATTTCGCGCATGGCTCGGGCAATTGCGGTGCGGATCACCGGCTCTCCCAAGCGTTTCAGCATTCCTTTGAGCGCGCCGGTAAGCCCAGAGGTCGGCTCAAGCACCTTGCCAGTTAACAACAAGCCCCAAGTGGAAGCGTTAACCAGGGTCGAAGTTGAACGCCCCAAATGACGCGACCAGTCGGAAGGGGCAATCTTGTCCTCGATCAACGCGTCGATGGTCAGCGCATCCGGCACGCGCAACAATGCCTCGGCCAGGCACATCAACGATACGCCTTCGTCTGTGGAAAGCCCGTACTCGGCCAGAAACTCCTCCATCAACCCCGGATCGCCCGAGGCACGCACCTGTTCAACCAAGCGGGCCCCGGCCGCCGCGATTGCGGTTCGGGCGTCCTGTGCCAGCGCGGCTTTGTCGGCGAAGTCGGCCATATCTGGGGGGCTGTTTATCAGATAGGCCCGTTCGATCGCGGAGAAATCCGGCATTGTTGTCTCCTTGTGTTTGTCCTAGCATATCAGGCGAATGACAGTCTATTTGACTGAAATTTCCTGAAAGGAGGTCAAAATGTCTGAAAAAATACGATTTGACAGGTTTGATGGCGATATCCTCGACATCCTTTCTCGCGACGGACGTATTGCAGTAACGGACCTTGCCCGGCGCATTGGCCTGTCGAAATCACCGACTCAGGCGCGGCTAAAGCGGCTGGAAAAAACCGGGGTGATCACCGGCTATCGCGCGTTGGTGGATCCAATCCTAACCGGTCGCAACCATGTGGCTTTTGTCGAGGTGAAACTGTCGGACACGCGCGAAGCGGCCTTGGCGGCGTTTAATGCCGGTGTGCGGGCGATTGGTGAGGTGGAGGAGTGCCACATGATCGCCGGCGCGTTTGATTACCTGTTGAAAGTACGCACCAGCGACATGACCGCCTACCGGCAGGTTTTGGGCGAAAAAATCTCGGCTTTGCCGCATGTGGCCCACAGCTCTACGTTCGTGGCCATGCAGGCGGTAAAAGAAATGGGATAGGGGCAAGCTCAGGTATTGTGAGGCTTGTCAGATGACGATTGTATTGCGCCTTTGCATGGGTGCCGTAAAATACGCGATCAATGCCGCGGCCAGTGATGCCGTTTTGGGCCTCGACATTCACCACGTTCAGGAAAACATCCCAGTTGCCGAGCCGCTGCGCCGGCAGGCGGGCAAAGCGCAGGTGGTCGAATTCGAACAGATAGAACGGGGTGATGATGTCAAACAGCCGCCCGGGATGGCCGACAAGTGACTGGCCCGCCTTGGTCAGGCGGAA
>CAYSBG010000111.1:0-6777 GCA_964429125.1 uncultured Aliiroseovarius sp. | reverse complement strand
AATTTTACGTCCTTAGCAGCCATGTTTGCTTGCTCCTGGAATTGTGGAATTCAGATTGTTTAGGTTGGATGCGATCAGGCAATAATGCCCATGATGTCGCTTTCCTTCATGATCAGCAGTTCTTCGCCTTCCAGCGTGACTTCGGTGCCGGACCATTTGCCGAAAAGGATCTTCTGGCCTTCTTTGACGTCCATGGCGATGCGCTTGCCAGATTCGTCGCGGGCGCCTTCGCCAACGGCGACAATGATGCCTTCGGCCGGTTTTTCTTTTGCGGAATCTGGAATGATCAGCCCGCCTGCGGTTTTCTCGTCGCCTTCGACGCGACGAACTACCACGCGGTCATGCAGGGGAGTAAATGCCATCTTTGAGGCTCCTCAGCTTCTATGTTACGGTTTTTTGGCACTCACCTGAGGAGAGTGCTAACGATTGGGATTTAGGGGGTGTTCCGAGGCGAGTCAACCAGTCCTGCGCGAAAAATGCCGGCAATTTTTCAGGGAACCAAAATGACGGCGCGTATGCAGGGAAAGCTGAAACACGCCTTTCCTGCAATTGTTCTGGAAACGTGCCTATTTTGCTGCAACGCGTAGCCCGTACACACCCTTTTCCACCCTTTGAAACCAGCCATAATGATTGTCGGCCATCATCCGGGTGGCGTGCGCAACGCCGGTGGCCTTGGCGACAACCGCCCCTTTGGTTGGCCCCGCACTGGCAAGGAAGTCACGCAGTCGCTCGCAATCCTGACGATACGCCGTAACCAGTTGCCCACGCGTGCCCCCTTGATTAGGGTCACCAGTACGGCGGGAAAATTCGCCCAGCAATGCGGCGCGCCGGGTTTTGGACTTGCGCGGGGTAAACGGGACCGGGTCGCTGTGCACCTGGACGAAACCATCGCTCAACCGGATCGAAACCACCCCCAGGCCCAGACGTTTGCACAAGCCGATATTGCCTTTGAAAGCGCGCCACCCGGCCTTGCCGTTCCAGCGCGGGATGGCCACATAAACCACATCACTGACCGCTTGGCGGGCGACGCCCTGTTGCAGCAGGGTTAACGAAAACCTGGTCTTCAGCTCGACAATCAGCGGCTCAGCCCCTTCACGTATCGCAACCACATCGGCGCCGCCAATCTCGGCTTTGACCGTATACCCCAACCCTTCGAGCCAAGCTTTGACCGGGGCGTATAAATCGGTTTCCTTCGGCGTTTTCATGCCTCCTTGTACCGCATAACTGCATTGCGCCAACAGTCCCGTGACAAGCACAACCAACGCCCCTATAAGACGCGCAAAACCGACCTTTGCAGGATTATGAAATGATCAAGATTTTCGGCCATTCCGGCCCCGATACCGACGCTACCTGTTCCGCCCTGATCTGGGAATGGTACCTGTGTGAAGCCCGTGGCAAGGATGCGAAGGCTTTTGTGCAGGATCCGCCCAACAGCGAGGCCGTGTTTGTGCTTGAGCGCTGGGGAAAGGACGTGCCCGCGACCTTACCGCCGCTATCGGAGGCCGATGAGGTGGTTATCGTTGACACCAACAATCCGGGCGAGCTTCCGGCCAATATCAACGAAGTGAATATTGCCGAGGTGATCGACCACCACCAACTGGCCGGTGGGCTGAAAACCCGTGGGCCGATCAAATTCACCATCCGTCCGGTGGCCGCCACGGCAACAGTAATGCATTGGCTGATCGGCCGCGATCTGGATGGTGCTCCGGATTGGGTCAAGGGGCTGATGCTGTCGTGTATTCTGTCGGACACACTGGAATTCCGCTCGCCCACCACCACCCCGCAAGACGTCAAGATTGCCGAGGAACTGGCGCAGGCACTTGGCATCGACATGCCCGCCTATGCTGCCGAAATGTTTGCCGCGAAGTCCGATGTCTCGGCCTTTTCCGATGCGGACCTCCTGCGCGCGGACAGCAAGATTTTCGAGGTCGAAGGCAAGAAACTGCGGGTCAGCGTGCTGGAAACTACCGCGCCGAGCGTCGTGCTGGATCGCAAAGCCGGGCTGATGGCCGCAATGGAAAGTGTTGCCGACGCCGACGGTGTCGATCAGGTGTTGCTGTTTGTCGTTGATATTCTGAACGAAGAAGCCACGCTGCTGCTGCCCAACGATGGTGTCCGTGCCATTGCCGCCAAGAGCTTTGACGCCGAAACCGCCGGTGATTGCGTGGTATTGCCCGGGGTGATGAGCCGGAAAAAACAAATCATTCCGAACCTCAAAGTCTAAAGTTGCCGCTTCAGTGGCGGGTGATAAAAAGGGGCGCTCATGACGCAAATCATTTCCAGCCTGGCCGAGGTTGCAGGCCGTTACAAAGTGTTGTTCTGTGACCTTTGGGGCTGCGTTCATGATGGGGTCACGCCCTATCCCGATGCCGTTGGTGCATTGCAGAAGTTTCGCAAGGACGGCGGCATCGTTGTGCTTTTGACCAACGCGCCGCGCCATCGCGCTTCTGTGGGGCGGCATCTGGAACGGATGGGCCTGCCACGCGACACCTGGGACGTGATTGCCAGCTCTGGCGATAGCGCGCGGGCCGCGATGTATCGCGGGGTGGTCGGGCACAAGGTCTGGTTCATGGGCGAGCGCCATGACACCAGTTTTTTCGACCCTATCAAGGTCGTGAAAGACCCCGTAGCGATTGAACAAGTCGCCCTGGAGCAAGCCGACGGTATCGTTTGCACCGGCCCGTTTGACCCGTTCGCCCCGGTTGAAGACCTGCGCCCGCAGTTGCTTTACGCCAAGCAGCAGGGCCTGAAGTTGCTGTGCGCCAACCCGGATATCGTCGTGGACCGGGGTGGCAAGCGGGAATGGTGCGCCGGCGCGGTGGCGCGGCTTTATGAGGAAATGGGCGGCGAAAGCCTTTACTTCGGCAAACCACATCCGGCGATTTATGATCTTGCCCGCGCCCGTCTGGCCGAGTTGGGCGCCTTGGTGCCAGAGCGTGAAATTCTGGCAGTGGGCGATGGAATTGCCACCGATGTTGCCGGGGCAATGGGGGAAGATATCGACAGCCTGTTCCTGACCGCAGGGCTGGCGGCCGATGATATTGCGCTGGATGCAGATAGCCGACCGGATGCGACTGCTTTGGAAAGCTACGTTGCGGAACACATGACCTCGCCGACCTACGCTATGGGCTTCCTGCGCTAACCAGCCGGTTTTTCGCGCATCGCAGCATTCAGGGCTTGATTTTCTGCAGTTGCGAAGTAATAAAGTTACGTCGACACGTCAATCGGCGTACTTTTGTTGCCGATAAATGAATGGGGAATCGGATGTTGGATAACCACCCGCGCGGAACAATCTGTATCGAAGAGCTGGAAATCGGCATGACCCGACACCTGACCAAACAGGTGACGGACCGCGATATCGAGCTGTTTGCCGAAGTCTCGACCGATCGCAACCCGGTGCATCTGGACGATGATTATGCCCGCGACACCATTTTTCAGGGGCGCATTGCCCATGGCATGCTGACCGCCGGGCTGATTTCCGCAGTCATTGGCGAACAGCTCCCCGGCCATGGCACGGTGTACCTGGGCCAAAGCCTGAAATTCCTTGCCCCGGTGCGTCCGGGCGACATCGTGCGCGCCGAGGTGACGGTCACGGCTATTGACCACAAGAAGCGCCGCGTGACCTTGGAAACCCAATGCCTGATCGACGGCAAACCCGTGCTGCGCGGCGAGGCGACGGTGTTGGCGCCTTCTGCCCGGTTCGATTGAGCGTGCCTTTTACAGTTGGCTTTCTTTTGTGAAAAAGCGGTGCCTGTGCTTGCGCCGCATTGCCCCCTCGGCTAACCACGGCGCATGCAGATCATTCGCGACTATCTTTATGTGAACGACACTACCCGGGGCGCCTCTGTGGCGATCGGTAATTTCGACGGTATTCACCTGGGGCACCAATATGTGCTCGACCTTGCCCGGGCAGAGGCCGCCAGGCTGAACGCGCCGCTGGGGGTCGTGACGTTTGAGCCCCATCCGCGCCAGTATTTCGCACCCAAATCCCCCCCCTTTCGCCTGATGAGTGCCGAGGCCCGGGCCAACCGGCTTGAAAAGCTCGGCGTCGACCGGCTTTTTGAGTTGAACTTCAATGCCTCTCTTTCGGCCCTGACGCCCGAACAATTTGCCCGCGATGTGCTGGCCGAAGGGCTGGGCCTGCGCCATGTGGTGGTGGGCGAGGATTTTCACTTTGGCAAAGATCGTGCAGGAAACGCGCAGGACCTGGTGCGTTTCGGGGCCGAAATGGGTTTTGGCGTTACCGTTGCACCGCTGTTGGCCGGCGATCTGGGAGCGGTTTCCTCCACAGCCATTCGCCAGGCGCTCACCGATGGGCGGCCCAAAGACGCGGCGGAAATGCTTGGCCACTGGCACCGGATCGACGGCGAGGTCATACGTGGAGACCAGCGAGGCCGCGACCTGGGTTTCCCCACTGCCAATATGTCAATCACCGGGCTGCACCCCCCGAAATTTGGCGTCTATGTCGTCGAAGTCGAGGTGCGTACCGGCCCGTTCAAAGGCACCTATGGCGGGGCTGCCAGCATGGGGGTGCGGCCGATGTTTGGCGAAAACCTGCCCAACCTGGAAAGCTATCTTTTCGACTTCAAAGGCGACATCTATGGCGCCCATATATCGGTCGCTTTGGTCGAATATCTACGCCCGGAAGCGGTGTTTGACAGCCTTGATCGGTTGATTACGCAGATGAATGCCGACTGCGCCCGGGCGCGCGAAATTCTGGCAAGCCTGTGAGTGGGTCTGCCCTGCGCCAACGGTTCTGGGAATTGCCGCTGGCCGAATTGCGTCGGACCGAATGGGAGGCGCTCTGCGACGGCTGTGGCAAGTGTTGCCTCAACAAACTGGAGTATGACGACACCGGCGAAATCGCCTTTACCCGGGTTGCCTGCCGCCTGCTTGACAATGACACAGCACTTTGCGGCCAGTATGAAACCCGGTTGCAGTTCGTTCCCGAATGCATCGTGCTCAACCCGCAAAACATAGAAAAGACCGCCTATTTCATGCCCAAAAGCTGTGCCTATCGCCTGCGCGCCGAAGGGCAACCCCTGCCGGAATGGCATCACCTGATTTCCGGGGATCGTGAGACTATTCACAAGGCAGGTAAATCGGTACGTGGTTGGACCGTACCCGAATTCGAAATCCCCGAAGAAGATTGGGAAGACTATGTGATAGAGGAGCCGGTATGATGTATTTTGCCTCGGATAATGGTGGTGCGGCCCATCCGAATATCTTTGCCGCACTGGCCCGTGCCAATGACGGCTTTACCCTGCCATACGGCGCCGAGGCGCTGCTGGAGGAGGTCGAAAACGCCCTGCGCCAGACCTTTGAGGCACCAGAGGCCGCAGTTTATCTGCTGGCTTCCGGCACGGCGGCCAATGCGTTGATTCTGGCAACGCTAACCCAGCCTTTTGAAACAGTTTACTGCACAGATCTGGCGCATATTTATGGCGATGAATGCAGTGCGCCCGAGTTTTATACCGGCGGAGCCAAGATGCGCGCCGTTTCTTCGCGGGCAGGCAAGATGAACTGTGACGCGCTGGCTACAACCCTGGGCCCGGACAGGCCTTGGGATGTGCATGCGGGCAAGCCCGGCGCCCTGTCCCTGACCAACCTGAGCGAAGCGGGAACGCTTTATACTCCCGATGAAATTTCCGCGCTCACCAAGGTTGCGAAAGCGCGTGGCCTGCCAACCCATCTGGATGGCGCGCGCCTGGCCAATGCGCTGGTGGCTACGGGGGCAAGTGCGGCCGAGATGACCTGGAAATCCGGCGTTGATGCGGTCAGCTTCGGCGCCACAAAGAATGGCGCGCTGGGGCTTGAGGCCGTGATCTTCTTTGACCCCGCGCATGGTCGGGAATTTGAGCTTCGACGGATGCGCGGCGGCCATTTACTGTCCAAACACCGCTACCTTTCTGCGCAAATGCAGGCCTATCTGCACGATGACCTGTGGCTTGATCTGGCACGACGGGCCAATGCAGCCAACGCGGCTTTGGTCAAAGGGCTGCGGGAAATTGATGGCGTGGAAATCCTGCACCCACCCGAGGGGAATATTACCTTCGTGCGGTTTTCCCGTGCCCGTCATCAGCGCCTGTTTGCGGCCGGGGCGCAGTATTATGTGATGGATGGCGAGGTTGAAAACGGCGCCTCCGAAGGGTTGTTACGCGCTCGACTGGTCTGTGGCTGGTCTACACCCATAGAGGCGGTGGAGCAGTTCTTGCAGATCTTGCGCGCGTAGACTATTGGCCCGTTCAGGAACGCCGCGGGGTGACACTCAGTCAAAGGTTCCTGTCACCCGGCCCAGAAGCATAAAGGCGCGCGCGGTGCGGGTTTCGGCCATAAGAGCGATGTCCTGATCCGAGGCATCTTGCTCAAACCCGGCATAAATCTGGTCAAACCGACGAAGAAAATGGTGCACCGCGTCACGGAAAACCGGGTCTTTGCGCATCCGCCCCGCGCTCAGCGCCAAGGAGGAACGGTCGCGGACTCCGCCAAGCGCCGCAATCGCCCGCCCGCGCTCCCCGGCCGCAAATTTTCGCCAGACTTCCGGGCGCGCCATGTCCGGGCGCAAGTCATCCATATAGATACCGTCCTGGCTCAGCAGGGTCAGCACATCTTGCGCCGCCCGGACCAGGCCGGCAACCCTGTGATCTTTCAGGGCCCGGCGCAGGGCGCGAAAGCCCTCCTGATCATCCGGGTTTTCCGGAAAATGCATGGCGCGAATGAAATCATCCATTGGCAGGGGCGGGGCCAGTTCGTCAACGTTTGTACCCAATTCCAAAG
>CAYSBG010000110.1:0-6810 GCA_964429125.1 uncultured Aliiroseovarius sp. | reverse complement strand
TCGGCAAATTGCGCCGCCGGGATCGAGCCGGCCACGGCGGCAAAATAGTTGAGCTGCATCATCTGCGCGGCCACCGCATCGACGATCTGCTTGCGGCCATAGCCGACATTTACTGTCCACACGGCACCGGAAACCGCGTCCAGATATTCGCGGCCGTTCTGGTCCCAGACCCGGATGCCCTTGCCTTCGACAATGATGCGCGGGTCGTTTTCTTCCAGCGCCTTGTGCTGGAACAGGTGGTGCCAGACATTCGCCTTGTCGGCGGCAATGATTTCGGAAAGATCGTTTGCGGTGGGTTTGCCGTCCATGCGGGTCTCCTGAGCCTGTTTATCCGGAATGTGATACGCCCCTATAAAGCGCCTGTTTCTGGCAAAAAAATAGGTCCAGAATTCAGACGCGTTTAAGGCCAGATTTACAAGAGCATTTCGAATAAATTGTTTCCATATTTGCCACAATTAAGCCTAGATTTGCTTCTATCTTGGCGGGAACCGAAAAATCGGTCAGTATGTACGAAGTGAGTTTTGGTAACCAGTCAACAAACGCGCAAACAGGCAACAATAAACCGGGCAGACACCATGAAAATTCTCTTCCAGACCCGGTTTTCATTTTTCGGCAAATCCGGCTGGCGTTCCGAGGCATCCAGGGATCCGGGGAAATTGTTTGACCCCGAACGGCTCGACGCGCGTTTTGCCATGTTCGAGCGGTTCACCCTTGCCAGTCTCGCCGCCCAGGAAGACGATGGTTTCATGCATATGGTGCTGGCGTCGTCAGAAATGCCAATGGAACACCGTAAACGCTTGCGCGAGCTTTTGGGGGATATGCTGGGAAGCCGGGCCCGGATGATATTGCGCCCGTATTCTTCCGCCGGGCACAAGTTTCGCCGATACACCAGGAAAATGTTCGAAGACACCCCCGTGACCCAGGTGGTTCTGGATGATGATGACGCGCTGAGTTGCGATTTCACTGCCCAGCTGCGCCATCATGCCCGCCATGCGGCGCAAACCTCTTTTGAGGCGCGCCGGGGGGTGTTTTTGACCTTTCCCCACGGGCTCTCGATGGTCGTGAAAGGCACCACTCCTACCCGTTTCATCCCGCGAAACGTGCCGTTCACCAATCTTGGCCTTGCGGTTGTCGGCCCGGCCGACATGGCACGCAACCCCTATCTGACCAGCCACAGGCGCATCGGCGAACGCCACCCGCATCTGGTGCTCGGCGATTCCCGGCCCTTTTATCTGCGCACGGTGCATGACAGCAATGACAGCCGGGCGATGGTCGGGGAAGGTGTTCTGGAGGGGCCGGCCCTGGCCCGGGCGCTGGAACGGTTCCCGTTTTTGCCGAAAACTGCAAAAGTTGCCCAATGGAAGGTCGCCTGAAGCCTTGCTGCACGGCCGTTTGCGCGGCGTAAAGCCCGCTTGCCCCGCCAGCTGCCCTCGCGTATGAGGAGCCGCGACTTCTTGCAGGTTAAAACAGGTTGAACAGGGATACGGGCGCATGTCCATTCTGGTGATGAAATTCGGCGGCACTTCGGTGGCCAATCTCGACCGCATCGCGCGGGCCAGCAAGCGCGTGGCGCGTGAAGTGGCCAATGGCCACGATGTTATCGTTATCGTCAGCGCCATGTCCGGCAAAACCAACGAACTGGTCGGCTGGGTCGAAGAAACATCACCGTTTTACGACGCGCGCGAATATGACGCCGTTGTCAGCTCAGGCGAGCAGGTGACGGCAGGCCTCATGGAGCTGCGCCTGCAGGAAATGGATATTTGCGCACGCAGCTGGGCCGGCTGGCAGGTACCGGTGCAAACGACCTCGGACCATGCGGCGGCGCGGATCAATGACATCCCCACCGAAAACATCATGGCCAAATTTGCCGACGACATGCGCGTGGCCGTCGTCGCCGGTTTTCAGGGGATCGGCGATGACGGGCGCATCACCACTTTGGGACGCGGGGGCAGCGACACCACGGCCGTCGCCTTTGCCGCCGCGTTCAACGCCGAACGGTGTGACATCTATACCGATGTCAACGGGGTCTACACCACCGATCCCCGCATCGAGGACAAAGCCCGCAAGCTGGACCGCATTGCATTCGAGGAAATGCTGGAACTGGCCAGCCTTGGCGCCAAGGTGTTGCAGACCCGCAGCGTCGAGCTGGCGATGCGCTACAAGGTGCGCTTGCGCGTGCTGTCCAGTTTTGAAGAATATGACCCGGAGGCAGGCACGCTTGTCTGCGATGAGGAGGATATTGTGGAACAGAACGTGGTTTCCGGCGTCGCCTATCAGCGCGACGAAGCCAAAATGACCCTGATCAGCGTGGCCGACCGCCCCGGCATTGCTGCTGCGATCTTTGTGCCGCTGGCCGAGGCCGGGGTGAATGTCGACATGATCGTGCAGAACATCTCGGAAGAAGGGCGCACTGACATGACGTTTTCCTGCCCTGTCGACCAGGTGGCCCGCGCCGAGCGGGCCATGGCCAAGGCCAAGGAAAGTGGCGAGATCAACTTTCACGATCTGGTGGCCGACAAGGATGTTGCCAAGGTCAGCGTGGTGGGCATCGGCATGCGCAGCCATGCGGGCGTTGCCGCAAAAATGTTCGATGTCCTCTCTCATGAGGGGATCAATATCAAGGTGATCACAACTTCCGAGATAAAGATTTCTGTGCTGATCGACCGGAAATATATGGAACTTGCGGTGCAAGCCCTGCATGATGCCTTTGAACTGGAAAAAGCTGGCGACAAGATCTAGGGAGCTTCCCTGCCCGACGCTGGCGACAAGGCGAAACGGGAGGGGCAATGGCCGACAATCGCGAAAGTGACAGCCGCAAGCTCTTGCGTGCGCTGCGTGCAGTGTTGGCCCAGGCCGAAGCCGGACAGGAGCGTCTGGACCGGATCACCCGATTGATCGCCGTTTCCATGCAGGCCGAGGTCTGCTCGATTTACCTGTTTCGCGACAGCGAAACGCTGGAGCTGTGCGCCACCGAGGGGCTGAACCCGGATTCGGTCCACCAGACCCGCCTGCGCGTTGGCGAAGGCCTGGTTGGGCGCGTTGCCCGGACCCGCCAGCCGATCAACACCGACGATGCCCCCTCCAAACGCGGCTTTCGCTACATGCCGGAGACCGGCGAGGAGATTTTCTCGTCCTTCCTTGGCGTGCCAATCCAGCGGCTGGGCGAGATGCTTGGCGTGCTGGTGGTGCAAAGCAAAAAGGCCCGCGCCTATAGCGAAGACGAGGTTTATGGGCTGGAAGTGGTCGCCATGGTGCTGGCCGAAATGACCGAGTTGGGCGCGTTTATTGGCGAAGGCGCGGCGTTGTCCGCCCCCCATCAGCGCCCGGCGACGTTTCAGGGTGGCGTTGGCCAGGAAGGCGCCGCCGAGGGCCATGTCTGGCTGCATGAGCCGCGCGTGGTGGTGACAAACCCGGTCGCGGATGACCCCGAGGTCGAATTCACCCGCCTGCAAACCGCCATTGAGCATTTGCGGGTTTCGGTCGATGAAATGCTGGCCACGACCATGGGCACGGGCAATGCTGACAAGGAACAAATGCAGGTGCTGGAAGCCTACCGGATGTTTGCCAATTCCAAGGGCTGGATCCGACGCATGCACGCCGATATTGACCGGGGCTTGTCGGCCGAGGCCGCAGTGGAAAAGGAGCAATCCGCCGCCCGCACCCGGATGAACCAGGTGCCTGACGCTTACCTGCGCGAACGGCTGCACGACCTGGACGACCTGTCCAACCGGCTGTTGCGCATCCTCACCGGCCAGGGCGCCAATACCGGCGCGGAAATGCCTGAGGACCCGATCCTGATTGCCACCAATATCGGTCCCGGCGAGTTGTTGGAATATGGCCGCAAACTTCGCGGCGTCGTACTGGAAGAAGGCTCGGTTGCCAGCCACGCGGCGATCGTCGCGCGGGCGTTGGCGATCCCGCTGCTGGTCCATGTCGGGCCGATCACCACGGCGGCGCTGAACGGCGACCATATCCTTGTCGACGGCGAATCCGGCGCGGTGCATCTGCGCCCCGAAGAAAGCGTCGCCAGCGCCTTTCGCGACAAGATGGCGATGCGGCACAAGGCCCAGGAAAAATACGCCGCCCTGCGTGACAAGCCGGCGAAAACCAAGGACGGGACGCGCATCACCCTGACCATGAACGCCGGGCTGATGGCCGACCTGCCAAGCCTTGAAAGCTCGGGCGCCCAGGGCGTCGGGCTGTTTCGCACCGAACTGCAATTCCTGACCCGCGCCACCATCCCGCGCCGGGGCGAGTTGGCGCAAACCTATGGCCGGGTCATGGACGCCGCCAAGGGCCAGCGGGTGGTGTTTCGTACGCTTGATATCGGCTCGGACAAGGTGTTGCCCTATATGAAGCCGCAGGACGAACCCAACCCGGCCCTTGGCTGGCGCGCCATTCGCGTGGGCCTGGACAAGCCCGGCATCATGCGCATGCAGCTGCAGGCGATGCTGCGCGGCGCGCAGGGGCGGCCCTTGGCGGTGATGTTCCCGTTCATCGCCCAGTTTGACGAATTCCGCGCCGCGCGCCAAATGCTTCTGGACACGATGGCCGGGGAAAAACGCCTTGGCCATATATTGCCGAAAAAGCTGGAAATCGGCGCCATGCTGGAAACCCCCAGCCTGATCTTTGCCCCACGGCAGTTTTTCCAGATGGCTGATTTCATTTCGATTGGCGGCAACGACCTGAAACAGTTTTTTTATGCCGCCGACCGGGAAAACGAACGCGTGCGCAGGCGCTATGACACGCTCAACGTGAGCTTCCTCAACATGATCGAACAGATCGTGCGCCGCTGTGACGAGGTTGGAACGCCCCTGTCCTTTTGCGGCGAGGATGCCGGGCGCCCGGTGGAAGCCGCCTGTTTTGCCGCAATCGGCATGCGTTGCCTGTCCATGCGCCCGGCCTCTATCGGCCCGGTAAAAGCGACCTTGCGCGCGATCAACCTGGGCAAACTGCGCCGCGTTATCGACCATGCCCGCGCTGATGGCAGCCAGTCCGTGCGCCCGGCGGTGACCGAATGGCTCCAGCGCAAGGGCAAGCTGAGAACCTGAACAGGTCCGGCGAGAGCATGTCGCGCCCGATCAGATTTGGGCATTCGGCTTGCCAGACGAATTCGATTTGGTGCGACATGCTTTAACACAAAACATTGACCTGTGCATAGGGCGTGCTACGCTCTTAACGGGTCTCGGACCTGCCACCCGTTTCCGCATTCAAAGAGGTTGCACCAAATGCTTTCACTCCCCAGAAAATCACCATCCTTGCACCATGCTGCGCTGACGGTCATCACCTCGTTTGCCCTGGCGATAATGGCCATGACCCCCCAGCGGGCACAGGCAGGCAGCAACGGAATTGGCGGGCTGATTGTCGGCGCTGCGGCGGCGGTTATCGTCGTCTGCTCGCTTGACCCTTCCGCGTGCCGAAACGGAAACCGCGCAGGATCTGGCGGTCCCGCCGATGCAATCGCGCTGAACGCCCAGGCCAAAAAGGATATTCAAAGCGGGTTGGCCAACACCGGCTTTTATAACGGGGCCATTGACGGCTTGTTCGGCAGCGGCACCCGCAACTCGATCCGCAAGTATCAGCAGGCCATCGGGGCCAGCGCCACCGGCATGTTGACCGGAGCGCAAATCAACGACCTGATTGCCCTTGCCCCGCGCTATGCGCAATTGCCCGCCGGCGACGTTCGCCTGTTCGAGGCGACCATTGCCGGCGATGTAGATCGTGACCAGATGCGGCTTATCCAGGCTGAGCTGAACGGTCGCGGCTATAATGCCGGACCGGTTGATGGCACCTGGGGCGGCAAGACCGGGCGTGCGGTCGAAGCCTATATGCGCGACAATTTCCTGCCTGGCCCGGTTATACCCTCCCGCCGGCTTTTGGCGCATTTGCAAGGTGTGCCGGCGCCAGATCCCGCCGGAGCCTACCTGGCCCGGGTCAGCGCGGCCCCGACAACGACCGGGCCGCAAATCATGTCACAAGCCGCCCCGATACCGTCCATTCCGCAAAGCAGCCTTGGCAATACCGGGCCAATCGCACCCGCCGCGCTGGTTACCCCACCCACGACAGGTGCCCCGTTGAGCTTTGACCTGCTGGGGGTGCATCCGGGCATGTCCCACAGCGATGTATTGTTCACGCTCGACCAGGAAATGTCAGGCGAGCTTGCCAGCGAATTCATGCTTGATGCGGCACAATTCAACGGTGATGACGTATTGAACCTGGCGATTGCCACCAATTCGTCGATGTGGCCGAACGCCGGCAGTGACCAGGTGCTCAGCCTGTTTGATGATTCCGCGCCGGAAATCGGCGCGCTGGCGATTTTCCGCACCATAATCCTGCCGGAAAATGTCAGCCAATCGGTGTTTACCAGCCAAATCCTGCCTGATCTGGTCAGCAAATACGGCAACGAAGGCCGGGTTGGTGACGGCCTGACCTGGATTGGCGACGGCGCCACGCGGGATGCAATCCTGTCCGGGGCCAGGTCTGCGGCGCAATGTGGCGCGATGCAGGCTGACTTGCCGGATGCTGTCACACCGGGCGGGCACATCGTGCTCAGCCCGAACGCTGCTGCAAGCGTCCAAGCCAGTTGCGGTCAAGTGCTGCAGGTCCGTTTTACCCCGGGCGCGCTACATATCGGCCTGTGGAACAGCGACGCTATTCTTGGCCGGCGCACGGCCGGGAGCGACGCGACGCCGCGCATCAAGTTCTAGAGCCTGTCGCACCAAATCGAATTTGTCCGGCGGGGCGCGACACGCTCCAGGGCCTGTCCTCATTTACCTTGCGCCCCCGGCGCGTGCCCATTTTGGCAGGCAA
>CAYSBG010000109.1:0-6932 GCA_964429125.1 uncultured Aliiroseovarius sp. | reverse complement strand
TTACTGTCGTGATGGCTGCGAGTAATGCTGTCGGCCACCAGCGAGGTCAACAGGCTGTCAATCGTGCCCAGCAACGCCAACACGAAAGCCGGCTGAATCACCTCGGTCAATGCGTGAATGCTGATCTGTGGCAAATGCAGCGGCGGCAGGCCGGTGGGAACATCGCCAATGATTGGTGCGCCATGCAACAGGGTAACGCCGAGCAGTGTGCCTACCATCAACGCTGCCAGTGGCGCGGGCAGCATGGCCGCCAGCCGACGTGGCCAGAACACCATGATTGCCAGCGATAGCGCCGCAATGGCAAGCGCATGCATATTGATCTGCCCCAGTGCAGCGGGGAGCGCCATGACCGCCCCGGTTGGCCCCCCCGGCGCAGTTGGCGCACCAAGGAACGGCAAAAGCTGGATCAGGATGATAATCACGCCGATCCCCGACATGAACCCGGAGATCACCGAATAGGGCGTGTAGGAAATATAGCGCCCGACGCGCACCAGCCCGAACAGAACCTGCAAGGCGCCGCCCAGGAAAACGATCGTGAACGCGGTCTCGAGGCTATCGGCGTATTGCGCCACCACCGCCCCCATAACCACGGTCATCGGCCCGGTTGGCCCGGACACTTGGCTGGGCGTGCCGCCAAATATCGCCGCGAAAAATCCCACGGCAATCGCCCCATACAGCCCGGCGATGGGACCAAGCCCGGCGGTCACCCCAAAGGCCAACGCAAGGGGAAGCGCCACGACGGCGGCTGTAACCCCCCCGAAAATATCCCCTTTCAGATTTTGCGGATCAAACAAACGCATGCGGTTCCTCCTCAATCCATGGGTTCCCTGTTAGCGCCTTGAAATCACCTTGTCACGCCCCCCTTGCGCTTTTGGCGGCAAATGGGTCATGTGCCTGCATGGACACCATGCAAAAACCTGAACAGAACCCCATTGCCGGGATTGGCTGGATGCTGATGACCGGGCTGTGTTTTGTTGCCGTGAATATTATCGTCAAGAGCGTCGGAACCTCGCTGCCCGCACCCGAAAGCGCTTTCCTGCGCTTTGTCGCCGGTCTGACCCTGCTTTCGCCGGTTCTGGTCCGGCTCATGCATACCCATTTCACCCGCAAGACCTGGGCGTTGTTCGGTGCGCGCGGGGTGTTTCATACGCTGGCCGTCATGACCTGGTTTTACGCCATGGCCCGCATCCCGTTGGCCGAAGCAACGGCGATGAGCTATATGAGCCCGGTCTATGTAACCCTTGGCGCGGCAATGTTCCTGGGCGAGCGCCTTGCCGCGCGTCGGCTGATTGCGGTCGCTGCCGCCCTGGTTGGCGTCGCAATCATCCTGCGCCCCGGGTTTCGCGACCTGTCACCAGGCCATTACGCGCAGCTTTTCGCCACGCTCAGCTTTGCCGCATCGTTCCTGGTGGCCAAGCGCCTGTCGAGCGAGGCCAGCCCATCGGTCATCATTGCCTTTCTGGCAGTGTCGGTCACGATTGGCCTTGCCCCGTTCGCCTATGCGGTCTGGGTCCCTCCGACACTTGTGCAAACCGCGTGGCTGGCGCTGGTCGCGGTATTCGCCACCGCCGGCCATTATTGCATGGCCCGCGCCTTTGCGGTGGCACCTATAAGCGTGACCCAGCCGGTGACCTTCCTGCAAATCGTCTGGGCGGTGCTGGCCGGGGCGCTGCTGTTTGACGAGCCGGTGGATTTCTGGGTGCTGTTCGGTGGCGCGGTTATCATCGGCGCGGTCAGTTTCATCGCATGGCGGGAATCGGTGCTGAAACGGCGGTTGGCAGCGCATCTTGCGGTGCCGGACCGGGGGCCAGCCCCCGGACCCCCGGGATATTTGCAAACAGAAGAAGAAAAAGCCGCGTCCGGCACGACCCGGAACTGACCCGTATCTAAAAAGGGCGCCCCGCACGGGACGCCCGAAATCGCGCTGCTGAACAGATCACTCGGCCCAGCTAACCCCGGTCAGGTCATTGGCCTGTGTGGGCGCATTTTCCCAAAGGCCCATGACCTTGGCATTGGCCACACCGGTTTTTGCCAGCTGGAACAGATAGCCGTTCACATAATCCTGGGCGATGATCTTTTGCGCCACGCGATTAAGCGCCCGGCGTGCTGCCGGGTCCGAAGTCACGGACAATTCGGCAATCACGGCCTGGAACGACGGGTTGTCGTATTGGAAATAATAATCCGGCCGCGCATAGATGTTGATATCCGCAGGCTCGGTATGGCTGACGATGGTCAGGTCAAAGT
This sequence comes from uncultured Aliiroseovarius sp., assembly GCA_964429125.1. GTDB lineage: Bacteria > Pseudomonadota > Alphaproteobacteria > Rhodobacterales > Rhodobacteraceae > JAAEUB01. The sequence continues at coordinate 4,688 of CAYSBG010000109.1, read as the reverse complement.
CCTTGCCCTTGAACACCTGCTCCAGCCATTGCGCCCATTCCAGATTGCTGATCTCGACGTTGATACCAACCGCGCGCAATTGCGAGGCGATGATCTCGCCTCCGCGCCGCGCATAGGTCGGCGGCGGCAGCATCAGGCGCAGGGTAATGTCTTCGGCACCGGCTTCGGCCAGCAACGCGCGGGCCTTGTCCGGGTCATAAGCCGACATGCCGGTCAGATCGACATAATCCGGGTTATGCGGTGCGAAATGTGTGCCGATCGGCGTGCCGTAGCCAAACAGCCCGTCGATGACTTCCTGACGGTTGATTGCATGGGCAATGGCTTCGCGCACCCGCACATCGGACAGCCACTCGGCCTTGTTGTTGGTCGACAGGATGGTTTCCCCTTCGGTCGAGCCGACAATTACCTTGAACTGCGGGTTGTTCTCGAACTGCGGCAGGGTTTCGGGGGCCGGGAAGTTCGGAAACGCATCCACGTCACCTGCCATCAACGCGGCAAACGCGGCGTTGGGGTCGGAGATGAACTTGAACGTCGCTTCGGACAATGCCGGAGCCTCGCCCCAGTAATCGTCGTTGCGGGTGATGGTGACATGATCGCCCTGGGTCCATTCCTTGAACACGAACGGGCCGGTGCCGACCGGGTTGGTCGCCTCGGTTTCAATCGATTCAGGCGCGACGATCACTGCGTCGCCCCACGCCATGTTGAACGGGAAATTACCGTTCGGCTCGGTCAGTTTCACTTCGACCGTCAGCGGGTCAATTGCCGTTACACTGTCAATCCCGGCAAACAACGCCTTTTGCGCGTTGGTGCTGTCCTCGGCACGGGCGCGATCCAGGCTGAACACCACATCGTCGGCGTTCATGTCTGTGCCGTCGTGGAATTTCACCCCGTCCCGCAGGTGAAACACATAGGTCATGCCATCTTCGGACACATCCCAACTGGAGGCTAGCCCGGGATTGATCGAACCATCCGGACCGAACCGTGTCAGATCTTCGAAGATGTTGGCATAGACGACCTCGTCAATCGCCGCCGCAGCGCCGGAGGTCGGGTCAAGGTTTGGCGGCTCCAGGACCATTCCAAGGGTCAGGGTATCCTTGCCCGCAATCGCGGCGCCCGCACTCAGCATCAGCACAGCAGTTGTGATCAACAGTTTTCTCATTTCTTCTCCCTCCAAATGGTCCGGCATGCGCCGGTATGCCCTATCAAACGCCGCCTGCCCCGAGTCTTGCAAGGGTTTTTTGGCGATTTACCGGGTTTGTTGGTATACAATCCAATTTCCGACAGGATTCCACGAATCTGACTGCACCGGCGTTTTGACTATCGGGACCGGCCCCGTCAGGAACGTGGTTTTTCCCGCCACGTGGCCAGCCAGCGCGTGAACCTGCCCTTGGCGGCGCTGGCGCGTTCATCGACCTGCTCCCACTTGTCACCGGCGCTTTCCAGGGCCGGGTCAATGGAGCGCTCGCGAAATTGCCGCCACATGGCCCGTATGAACAGCCAGGCAATAGCAAGAAAGGCAAAGAAGAAGATGTTGAACCAGGGGATGATGGTCACGTCCGGGCCGCTGACCGGCTTGATCCCAACCGCATTCGGATAGACGGTAAAGAACCGGTTTCGCCAGCCATAATGGGTCAACACCACCCATTTCGGGTTCTCTTCGGTCGAGACATTGGCCGAAGCCTCGGCCTGTAAATCCGAGCTGTCGAATTTGAAATAGGGCGGCCAGATCCAGCCGGTATCCTCGTTGCGATACACCATCACGCTTTCGGCCTCTCGGCGGATAAACCCAAACAACAGGGTCTTGCGCCTGACCGTGTTGATCAGGCGAATATCGCGGGTGGCAAACTCCTGGTTGCCGCTGTCGGCTTGCGCAAAGAAAAAGCGATTGAACTTGGTAAAGTCCATGCGGATAACCTCGGTCGAAGTTACCCGCACCACGTCATGTTGCGGCAACACATAGTGCAGGAGTGCGCCGACCAGAACGAAGGCCAGCACTTTCAGGGTAAGTTTCACATGGCGCATGGCGCTCTCCTCAATTCCAGTTCACGGCAAGCAATGTGCCAATGACAATAATGGTCGGGATGACATAAACCAACAGGATCAGCTTGGGGCGGATGCCGGCATTATACTCGGCCATGCCACGCTCGACATATTCCGCCCGCGCCTCCATATCCTCGGACCCCGGATTTTCCTCGGCCCACCAATCCTCAAGCTTTTCACGCCGGATCGAACGGGAATAGATCGAGATGGCAAAGTAAATCACGCTGAGCGCAAGAAAGCCGAATACGACCAGACGTATCAGTCCCATGGGCCTCTCCTTTCTGTCGATTTGCGTGCCCTGCGGATGGCGCCCCAAGGGCCAACAAGGTCAATCAGGTCCTCGCCATCCGAAGGCGGTGGTGATGGTGGCGCTGATGTTACCGGGCGTTCCGGCTCCGGCTCGGATCCGCCAAACAATGCCTCGCGCGCACCGGCCTTGTTCGCCATATAGTCACGATGCAGGAATTCCGCCACATATTCGCGTTTCTGATCCGGCCATGTCGCATAGGCGCGGTAAAAGGCTTCCTTGTGCATGATGAACAATTGACGGAAATCCAGCGGGCTCAACTCGGCCAGCATTTGATTGATCAGGTCACGGTCCGGATGGCCGGGGCGCGCGCGTAGGGTGTAGAAATAAGCCGGATGCTCGCTGGTAATGCGCGGCCAGGCGCCGCCATTCTCGGCCCAGCGCACCAATGCCGAAAGCCCCTTGAACGCCTCGGGCAGGTCCTTGCCCAATTTCTGCGCGGCCCGGTGCAGATCACGCGGGGTCATATCGCCCAGATCCAGCCCGGCACTGCCCGCCGCATCAACGATAATGAAATCCATCTTCTCGCGCAGGATACGGGTCCCATTCACACCACGCGCCTTGATTACCGGCTCGACCAACTCGTTCAGTTCCAGAAAGGTGGCGATGCCGTTGGGCTGGTCGACGCCAAATATGTCGGCAATCGGCAATTTTCCCAGCTTGTCCCGGTCGCCCATCGCTATCGCCGCCGGGTTCTCCACATCGCGGAAAATATACAGGCCGCCGAAATGCGAGGTGTAGAAGTTGTTCTGTTCATAAGACGGCTGATCAATGTCAACCGGGTTACGGGTCACATCTCCGGTCTTCTTGGCCAGCAGGATCATTTCGGCAATCAGAACATCGTCAAACCAGGCCCCGGGCGCTGTCTGAAACCGTTCGATTTTTTCCGCCAGCTTGCGGGCGTTTTTCACATGCGCCTGCGTGGTGTCGGCGCGCACGACGATGCGGCGAATGTCAAACAGCCGCGCCGGGCTTTCCACATCAAACACCGAATTGTCCAACTCGCCTGCCACCGCGTCATTGGCGGTCAGGGCAAACAGCTTGGCCTCGTTCTCATTGATAAAACGGCGCAAGATCCCGCGCGAGGTCGAAAACTTGGCGTTCAACAGCGGCGCGGTCTTTTGCTCGGTGGTAAGGATAATGAACTGCCGGTCACAGCCGTTGGGGTTCAGATACAGCTCATCACCCAGTTCATCGCCCACTTCGGGTGAATACCCGGAAATGTCGACATGAAACTCCGTGAGCGCAGTCTCCAACCCGGTCAGCGCCTTCAGCGCCCGGTTGTAACGCCGGATCAACGCCGGGCTATCTACAAGGATCATGTTGCCAAACATCAACCCGCGTTTGATCAGCCGCTCCATGAGGCGCCCCTTTCATCTTTCCCAAAATACTCCGGGGAGCGCGAGGGGCCGGCCCCTCGCTCCGCCGCTTTCCAGCAATACCGCCGCGCCATATGTGTCACCACACCACCTCCTTCCAGCGCCTGGGCTGTGCTGCCAGCCCCAGCACCAGCATCGGCGCCCAGGCCAGCGCGGTTTTCGCCACCCATTGCCCCAGAAACCAAAAGAGCGCCGGACGCGAAACCTCTCCGGCCCCACCATACCAGTTCAGCAGATACGCCGAAACTACGCCGGCGATAACCACGACGGACAACAGCCCATTTGCAATCAGCCCGCCAATCCCCTCCGGCAAAACCAGCGCCCACAAATAGGGCAGCCCGAGCGCCAGCGCCATGAGGCTGAGGACAGGAAAAGCTGTTTCAATCAGGAAGGTCATCATTCATCCCTATGCTTTCCATTCGCGGGATTTTTGTCTGAGATAAAATCTTCCGGGCTTCGTAGTTCATTTTTAAGTCTTTCCCATTCTCGTTTCAGAATCCCTTGGGAAATCTCAATAAATTTAGAGTTTGGTTTAAATTTTTTCTCAATATCATCGTCGAATTGCAAGAATTGATAGAGCATATCTTGAAGGCTCTTATAGTCAGGATCGTTGGGATTCATTAAGAGTTCGATCTTTGTCCCAAGCCTGTAGAAATCAGGGTTCTCGGCAGAAATTGTTCCAGGATGAACACCGATGCTTTGGAACTCGGCAAGCGTATCACGCAGCTCACTCAGCCACAGGTGACGCATATCTGCAATTTTTATTACCGTCTCGTGAAGACGCCTTTCTTTCTCACTTTTCAAAGTTTTCCGAACCGAAAACCAAGCGGTCCCAAACGCTATAAGTCCTGATAATACTGCAGTTCCGATAGTTGTTAAGATAGCAGTGCTACTAATATCCATTAATTCACCCTTTCCCCTCCAGATAGCGCCGCTTGGCCTCCTCCGAACGCCTGAAATCG
>CAYSBG010000108.1:0-6944 GCA_964429125.1 uncultured Aliiroseovarius sp. | reverse complement strand
CCTCGGGGACCAGCGCATAGGCGCGCTGGATCGGCAACAGGACCACCATGCGGCCGGGGTCACTGATCGCTGCGGCGCGCCGCCCGGCCTCCTTGCCGGTACCCATGAAGATGTCGGCTCGCTGCGCCCCCTTGATGCGCGAGCCGGTATCCTGCGCCACCATCAGGCGGTTGAACGGCTCGGCCCCCGCCTTTTCCAGCCAGACCGGCGCCCCCAGCGGGGTATAGCGCGGATCGACCGCCAGCGAACGCAGGCTGGTGATTGGCCGGTTCATCGCGCCAACCGGCCCCTTGCCGGGCTGAGTGCGGCCAAGCACGCGAAAAAACACGAAATTCGGGTTTTCCAGCAAAAGCTCCGCGCCCTGTTCCGGGTTGCGCGCCACCCAGGCGGAAATCACTGCCGCGGAAACCTGATAGCGTTTGAAAACCCCGCGCCGAACCAGCGCATCGCCAAGCGAGCGAAAGCGCCACCCGTTCGAGCCATCATAGCCAAGCCGCAGCTCGCTCCCATCGCGCAACCGGATCCGGCCCGAGCCCTGAATCTGCATGAATTGCAGCGCCACCGGGTCATCGACCCAGGCGATCTCCAACCCCCGACCCTTGAGCGCGCCGCCTTCGAGGATCTCGCGCCGGCTGAGCCATTTGTCGCCCTGGCGCAGCTCGGGCGGACGGGCATAGACCGGGTATCTGAACCGGGCCGACGGGTTGCGTGCACCGTTCAGGACCGGCTCGAAATAGGCGGTAAACAGCGCAGGCGTGCCGTCTTCGATCAGGACCGGCACAAAGAAAAGCTCAAAGAAGGTACGGGCGCTTTCCCGGTCCTTGTCCTGGGCTGCAGCAAGCTTGCATATTGGCCGCCACTCGGGATCATCAAGCGCGGCGCAGGTGCTCAGAAACACCGAAAGCGCGGCGGCGTGGTCGTCGTCATGCCACCCGTTCAGGTCTGAATAATGCAGGATCGAAATTTCGGCTTCGTCCAGCCCGGCATGGGCCTGCGCCCCGGCCAACATGGCCAAAACAAGTACAAGAACACGCTGCACCGGGTCAGCCCCCGGTGGCGACCAACTGCCAGTTCGGATCTTGCGAACCCATGATGCGGGCAAAGGTCCAGACATCCTTTTGCCGCTTGATCTCGTTGGGATTGCCTTCGATGATCTCGCCCGACTTGTCGCGTACGACCTGGGTAAGCTCACCCACGAAACGGACAGTGATTTCCGCTTCTTTCGTCTTTGGGTCAAGCTCGGCATCCACCAGCTTGATCTCGCGCAGGCCAACAAAGCTTGCCTCGATCTTGAGACCCTTTTTCTCGCGCTCCTCCACCACTGCGGCAAAGCTCTCATAGACATCATCCGACAGGAACGGCTTGATTTTCGCCAGGTCGCCGGCCTCGAAAGCCATCAGGATCATCTCGTAGGCTGCCCGCGCGCCGGTAAGAAACTGCCCCACGTCAAAGCTCGGGTCGATCCCCTTCATCGCGGCAAGCGCCCTGGCGGCAGAGCTGTCGGCAGGCACGTGGTCGGTAATGTCACGGTCCGGCCCCCCCTCGATCACCTTGAGGTCACGCCGGTTGATCGCCGCCGGCTGCGCATCGCGCGGCAGGGCCGGCTTTTCAAACCCTTCGCGGGTGCCCAGCACATTGCGAAGTTTCAGAATCAGGAAAATCGCTATTCCGGCGAGCACCAGAAGCTGAAGAAAGGGAGAGCTCATTTGTACCTCATTTCGGGTGCGGGTTGGAAATGCACGCAACAGGCACATATGTAAGGGAGGTGCGGGATCAAGTCCACGCCCACGAAACAAACCAGAGGATGCCATGTGGCTTTTTGCGCTTTTCGTCGCCGTTCCGTTGATCGAGATCGGCCTTTTCATCCAGGTCGGGGGCGCCATCGGCCTGTGGCCAACGCTGGCCATCGTGGTCACCACCGCGATCCTTGGCACCTATATGATGCGGCTTCAGGGTGGGCAGGTGATTGAAAAGATAAAGTATTCTTTCAACGCGCTTGAGGATCCGAGCGAGCCCCTGGCCCATGGTGCAATGATCCTGCTGTCCGGGGCGCTTTTGCTCACACCCGGGTTTTTCACCGATACGATCGGTTTTCTGCTGCTGTTTCCGCCGGTGCGCCGCGCGGTCTTCAGGTATCTGCGCGGCCGGGTAAATATCGCCACCTTTAGCGCCCGAACCATGCAGGAAGGCGAGGGGCCGCATTGCGGGGTTCGCGAAACCTGGACCGGCGATGACATCATTGATGGCGAGTTTACCGAGGTGGACCCGGCGAAAAAACCGACCCATCCACCCGGCATCGGCAATTCCGGCTGGACCCGGCATTGAGACCCGCGCGCCGCTCTGCTAAGCACGGCGCGGAACATATGTTACAGGAGTTTTCCCATGGCCGACGAAGCCAACACAACCGAAAACGGCGCCGCGAACGGCCAGCCGCAACAACCCAAGATGAGCGTGCTTGGCCAGTTCATCCGCGATCTGTCGTTTGAAAATGCGCTGGCGCAAAAGGGCATTGAAGGCGAAGTCAAGCCGGCGATCAATGTCGAGGTGGCGCTTGATGCCAAGAAGCGCCCGGCTGACCATCAGTACGAGGTGATCACCAGGTTCAAGGTGACCTCAAACAACCAGGAGGGCGGACAGCCCCTGTTCCTGCTGGAAATCGACTATGCCGGCATTTTTCATGTGGAAAACGTGCCGGAAGAACAACTGCACCCGTTCCTGATGATCGAGTGCCCGCGCATGCTGTTCCCGTTCGTGCGCCGGATCGTTGCCGATATCACCCGCGATGGCGGTTTCCCGCCGCTCAACCTCGATACGGTCGATTTCCTGGCGCTGTACAAACAGGAAGTGGCGCGCCGCGCTGCCGCCGGTCAGGCCGAGGGCAAGGCGGCTAACTGAATTTGTGCCAAAGGGCGTCTTCGCCCAGCGTTTCAACAAAATCTGCGTGCGCTCTGGCCTCTTGCGAGGTCAGGCGCGCCGGCAGGGGGCGGGGCCGGGGGCCCGGGCGCCACTGAGATGTGCTTTCAACCACCTTGCTGCGTGAGGCAGTATTCAGCACAAGGCCGGGCTGGCGCCCGCCGATCAGCTCAAGGTAAACCTCTGCCAGGATTTCACTATCCAGAAGCGCGCCGTGCAGGGTGCGGTTTGAGTTGTCGATCCCGAAACGCCGACAAAGCGCATCGAGCGACGCCGGCGCGCCGGGAAATTTCTTGCGCGCAATCGCCAGCGTATCCAGCGCCCGCTCCATGGGCAGAACGGGAAGCCCGGCCCATTCAAGCTCGGCATTGATGAATTTCATGTCAAAGGCGGCGTTGTGAATGACCAGCTTGGCATCGCCGATGAAATCCAGAAAATCCTGGGCAATCGCCTTGAAAACCGGCTTGTCCGCCAGGAACTCATCGCTCAGACCATGCACCTCGAACGCCTCTTGCGGCATGCTGCGCTGAGGGTTGATATATTGGTGATAGGTGTTGCCGGTGGGCATGTGGTTGATCAGCTCGACCGCACCAATCTCGACAATCCGGTCTCCGGTAAACGGATCCAGCCCGGTCGTTTCGGTATCCAGTACCAGCTCACGCATTGTTCCTGATCCTTTCAAGCATTGCCCGCACAGCCTGTCGGGCAGTCTCCATGCTTGTGGTCTCAATCACCACATCCGCCCGTGCGCGCTTGTCCGAGTCCGGCATCTGTTTTGCCAAAATAGTCTCTAACATTGCCGGATCCATCTTGCCACGCTTCAAAATCCGCTCCCGCTGCACCTCTTCAGGCACTGAGACCACCGCCACCAGATCAACCAGCGCATCCGCCCCGGTTTCGTACAGAAGCGGGAAGTCGAGAACGGCAATATCCGTCTCTAATCCACGCAAAAAGGCCTCTCGATCCTTGGCCAGAAGCGGGTGAACCACCGCCTCGATCCGGGTAAGGGCAGTTGGGTCTGAGGAGATCCATTTTTTCAACGCCCCCCGATCCACCGCACCATTCATGACCACATCGGGGTGCAACCGGGCAATCGCTGCCACAGCAGCGCCGCCCCTTTCATACATCCGGTGCACCGCCGCATCCGCATCCCATACCGGCACACCTTCATCGCGGAACATCTCGGCAGTGGTGGTCTTTCCCATGCCGATCGACCCGGTAAGACCTATGAGAAACGGCTTTCTGCTCACGGCTCCAGCACCGCCGCCCGGGCAGCCTCATCCACTGGTGGGCGTTGGCCGAACCAGCGTTCGAATCCCGGCGTGGCCTGATGCAACAACATGCCCAATCCATCGACGGTGATGCAGCCCATCTGCGCGGCTTGTTCAAGAAACGGGGTCACCAGCGGCGTATAGACCAGGTCGGTTACCACCGCACCAGGGGTCAGGGCATCCAGCGGCACGCGAAATTTCGGCTTGCCGACCATGCCCAGCGAGGTGGTATTCACCACCGTTGCCGCGCCCTCAAGCATGTTGCCGGCCTGGACCCAATCGTAAACCACCAGCTTGGAGCCGAAATCGGCGCGCAGCGCGTCGGCGCGGGTACGGGTGCGATTGGCAATGCGAATTTCACGCACCCCGACCTCAAGCAACGACGCGACAATGGCGCGTGCAGCACCCCCCGCGCCCAGAACAGCCGCGGGGCCGGCAACCGGATTCCAACCCGGCGCGCCATGACGCAGGTTTTCTATGAATCCGTAACCATCTGTATTATCTGCATGAATCTTGCCATCCTTGCGAAAGATCAAGGTGTTTGCGGCGCCGATCAATGCGGCGCGGTCGGTCACCAGGTCGGCGATTTCAAGCACATATTCCTTGTGCGGAATGGTGACATTCACCCCGACAAACCCGGCCTTTGGCAGCGTTCGCAGGACTGTTTTCAGGTCATTCCGCTCAACCCGCATGGGGATATAATGCCCGCGCAAACCCAGCGTTCTGAGCCAGTGCGCATGCAGGAGAGGCGACTTGCTATGCTCGATCGGATGGCCGATTACCCCGGCCAAAGGTATCCGCTTTTCGTCGTTCATATCTCAAGGTCTCCTCGCTCTGTCAGGTATGACAGGAGTTCGATCAACGGCAAACCCAGGACGTGAAAATAATCCCCCTCAACAGCGGAAAACAGCCGCACGCCCTCTTCCTCAAGCTTGTAGCAGCCAACCGCGTGACGAATGCTGCGCCAATTGCGCGCAACATAGGCGCGGATGAATTCGGGCGAAAGCGCGTGCATGCGCATTTTCACGACACCGACGGCCCGCCAGACCGGCGTGCCATTTTCAACAAGAACTGCTGCCGAATAAAGGTGGTGTAAACGACCCGACAGTTGCGCAAGCTGGGCGCATGCGTCCTCCTGGCTGGCAGGTTTTGTCAGGACATTTTCTCCAATCGCCGCCACCTGATCGCAGCCCAGAACCAATGCCTCAGGCCGGATTTGCGCGACTTTACACGCTTTCGCCTTGGCAAGCGCAGTGGCAATTTCCTGGGGCGAAATACCCCTTTTCTGTACCTCGCTCTCATCCAGATCCGGGCGCTCAACAGAAAAGGCAAGCCCGGCATTTTCCAACAGCTTCGCCCTGATTTGCGAGCCCGAAGCCAGAACGAAATCCTGTTCCATTTATATTCCTGTGGACAACCCGTGTTTGTTCCGGTGCGTTAGACGCCTGACATTCCAACCGCTGCCGACCATAACCGATTTTCACCAGCCTGCGCACATGTTATCTATGATGCTGGTCCATGTGTGCAACCAGAGCGCGCCGCGCGATACATTTTCTTGTTTTCCAGAAAAGTAGAAAACTATCGACAAGGGCATTTTACGTAGTTATTTGAAAAACAATGATTTTCTAGTTTTATCCAGAGGTCTGAATACATTTTTCCCATTGGCTTTCCTGAGAACAAACCTGGGGATAACCGAATAATCCCCGATATCCACAATACCTGCTATCAACTACATTTCTTTTACTTTCTTTCTTATTTAAGAGGGAAGAAAAGCAATGAGGAACGCATGACCGATTTTCTGATCTGGCTGTACCCGTGGGTGAAGGCCTTGCATATCATGTCGGTATTGTCCTGGATGGCCGGGATTTTTTATTTGCCACGTCTGTTTGTTTATCATGCTGAGAAGGTGCAGGTGGGATCCGAAACAGATGCGTTGTTTCAGACCATGGAGAGCAAGCTGCAAAGGCTGATCATGCGGCCGGCAATGATTGCCACCTGGTTTTTTGGGCTGCTGTTGGTTTTCACGCCCGGTATTGTTGACTGGAGCAGTCTGTGGCCCTGGGTCAAGGCCGTTTCTGTGCTTGGCATGACCTGGATGCATTATTGGCTGTGGCGTCGGCGTCTGGACTTTGCAGCGGGGCGCAATACCCGGGCCGGTCGGACCTATCGGATGATGAACGAGGTTCCGACGCTTTTGATGATTGTCATCGTGATCTCGGTTGTCCTGAAGTTTTAAGGTAATTGACTCGTCCTGCGGCTGCGGTTATGGAAAGCGCCAGCGGGCCGTCCGGCCGAAAGCTGTTTCCCTTCCCAAGAAAAGCCGCGCAAACAAGCGCCGCTTCGTGAGTATTCCATGACACAAGAGCGCCTGAACCTTGCCGATCTGAAGGCCAAGACCCCAAAAGAACTTCTGTCCATGGCAGAGGAACTCGAGATCGAGAACGCCTCGACCATGCGCAAGGGCGAGATCATGTTCGCGATCCTGAAGGAACGCGCTGATGAAGGTTGGGTGATCGGCGGCGATGGCGTGCTTGAGGTTCTGCAAGACGGGTTCGGGTTCCTGCGCTCGCCCGAGGCGAACTATCTGCCTGGCCCCGATGATATTTATGTCTCGCCCGAGATGATCCGGCAATATTCCTTGCGGACCGGCGACACGGTTGAGGGTGAAATCCATGCGCCGCTTGAGAATGAAAACTATTTTGCAATCACCAAGATTGAACAGATCAACTTTGGCCCGCCGGAAAAAGCCAAGCACAAGGT
>CAYSBG010000107.1:0-6952 GCA_964429125.1 uncultured Aliiroseovarius sp. | reverse complement strand
GGTCTCGGACAACATTTTCGTCGGGGACGACGTTATCATTGCCGGATGCGCGGTAGCCTTCAGCAATATTCCGGCAAAACGTCAGGTCTGGGGCGTGCCCGCGGTCAAACTGGAGACGCAATTGGCGATTAACCGGGAAATGCGCCGCCTGCCACGTCTTGCCAAGCAGATCCGCGAATTCATGCAACAGAGTGACGATCTGAAGAGAAAATAAGCAACCACGCACGCGTTTTGGTTGAGTCTTGTTTCAATTTACGCCATTTTTATCGAATGCTGTGGGAATCGACCTTGGCTGAGGTCGATATGCCCGCCTGGTTTTGATCGGGGTCGGGCTAATGGGGTGGATATGTAAATGCGCCGAGTGGTGATTACCGGACAGGGAACGATCAACGCATTGGGCCGTGATGTGGCCCAGACGCTACAGGCCTTTCGCGACGGGAAAAACGGGATCGGGGAAATGGCGTTCACCGATGTCGACCGCCTGAATGTCACCCTTGGCGGCCAGGTGCCTGCCTATGATCCGACGCAGCATTTCAGCCGCAAGGAACTGGCCGTTTTCGACCGTTTCACCCAATTCGCGGTCATCGCGGCGGACGAGGCGGTTGCCCAATCGGGGTTGGATTTCAGCGGCGAGTTGGGCCTGCGCAGCGGCGTTGTTTTGGGGAATTCCGGGGGTGGGATGCAGACCCTGGATCACAGCTACCGCGAGGTGTTTGAAGCGCGCAAAAACAAGGTCCACCCCTATACGGTGCCAAAGTTGATGAACAACGCGCCGGTGAGCCAAATTACCATTCGACACAACATTCGCGGCCCTGCCTTTACCCTGGCGGCGGCCTGCGCCTCTTCCAACCACGCCTTTGGCCAGGCCATGGCGATGATCCGGGCGGGGCTGGCCGATGTGATGCTGTCGGGCGGCTCGGAAAGCATGCTTTGTTTCGGCGGCGTAAAGGCGTGGGAGGGGTTGCGGGTGATGTCGCGCGAGGCCTGCCGGCCGTTCTCGGCCAACCGGTCGGGTTTGGTTCAGGGCGAGGGCGCAGCAGTCTTTGTGCTGGAGGCATACGAACACGCCCGCGCACGCGGCGCCGATATTCTGGCCGAACTGACCGGGTTTGCCATGACGTCGGACGCCTGCGACATCGTCATGCCCAATATCGACGGCCCGCTGCGTGCCATCCGTGGGGCTTTGGCGGACGCGCAATTGTCGCCCGACAAAGTCGGCTATATCAACGCCCACGGCACCGGCACCCGGATCAACGACCCGATGGAATGCAAGGCGGTGGCCCAGGCTTTGGGGCCGCAAGCCGAACGGGTGATGCTGTCTTCGACCAAGTCGATGCATGGCCATATCATCGGCGCCACCAGCGCGGTCGAATTGCTGGCCTGCGTCATGGCCCTGCGCGAGGGGGTGATCGCCCCGACCATCAATTACCAGGAGCCTGATCCGGAATGCCCGCTGGACGTGGTGCCCAACGAGGCGCGCGAGGCCCGGGTCGAGGCGGCCCTGTCCAATGCCTTTGCTTTTGGCGGTCTGAACGCCGTGGTGGCTCTGGGCCGGGTGTAGAGCCTGTCGCCCCAAATCGAATTCGTCCGGCAGGGCGAACGCATTTGCTTGCGCAAACGCTGCCTCGCCCCGCCGGACGAATACCGGAATCTGATCAGGCGCGACACGCACCAGATGGCCTTGTTGCAGTAAAAGCCCTGGCAATCCCCGGGCCGGCAAGGCTGTTTCATTGCGCAAACAGGCGCGGCGCGATTGTCCCCCGGCCTCCTGGCGCCCTTTTCGTCATGCGATGGGTGCATATAGGGGGCAAAATAATGGCTGCAGAGCTTTGCGTCCTATTCTGCCCCCCCTACCGGACTCGTCCCCAAGGACGGCGCGAATCGCGGATTTCCCGGTCGCCACCTTGGCGTCTTACTGTGCGCCCAATGGCTATTGTGCGACCGGGTGCAGTGATTTGAACCCGGCGGTAAAGCCCTTCAGCGACACTTCCAGCTCGACAACCTGATCCGGGGCCGCGGCGGGCACGATGGCCAGAAGCGCCTTGTTGCCCTTCTTGAAGCCCGCAACCTCTCCGGCAGTCAGGCCGATCTGGGCGACACAGCCGGTGGTGGTGCAGAATTTGAACGGGTAGCGCTTGGGCTGGGCGCTGTCGATGCGAATGGTCAACTGCTGGGTCAGCAATGTCTGCAATGGCACGACAATTGTCGCCCCGGCGGCGGCCTGCAACCCATCGGGCAATTTCAGCATGGTGAACTCGGCCACCGGGCTGCCTTCGCCGTCTTTCAGCAGTTGATACAGATGGCACGCATCTTCGGTATCGGGCAGATAGATACAGCGGCGTGCCCAATCGTCAAATACTTCGTCGACATAAAGCGTGCCGGGCTCGCGTGCGTCGCTTACCGTCTCGCCCATATCCAGCGTGTCGCCATTGGGCGTGACGATCGGTTGATCGCTGGTCGTATCCTGCGCCAGGACCGGTGCAGCCAGCATGAATGCACACAATGTCAGGCCAGGTTTTGAAATTGTCTTCAGGCTCATCTTTTTATCCCTTATGCCAAGCAGATTACCTCTGCTTTAGCATGTGGTTCCAGGGCTGTCAGGGGGGGGCGCGCCAGATTTGCGAGGAAATCCGCCGATGCCCGCGCGGGAGTGTCGACCGGGATCCAGGACATGAAAAAAGGGCCGTGAGTCGACCCTTTTTCCCTCGCCGTGGCTTGTGCCAGCAGTTTTTCTCTCCCCGTCGGACTGGCCGACAAGGCGCACCCTAGGGCAGAAGGTCGCAGGGGTCAACAATTTACCCGGGCAGATATGCAAAATTACCCGCGCGGCAGAAAAAAGCCGCGCCCAAAGGCGCGGCAGTCTGACAGGGAGGAAAATCTCCGGGCAAAAGAGGACATGTGCCCGAATACATTCACTCTGGCAGAAAAACCTTAAAAATGTATGTTCAGGAGTGAAAAAGAAACGCCGATGGGAGTGGTGCATATGCAGGACGGGATTTTTGCCGGAGGAGGCGGGGCCGGATATGTTGAAAAACAATGGCTTCTAAAGAAGTATTCCAACCGGCACGGGTTGATCGCCGGGGCCACCGGCACCGGCAAAACGGTGACGCTGCAAGTCCTCGCCGAAGGCTTCTCTGCGGCGGGCGTGCCGGTGTTCCTTTCCGATGTAAAGGGCGACCTGGCTGGCCTGGCCATGGCGGGGCGCCGGGATTTCAAACTGCACGATGCGTTCATGAGCCGGGCGGCGAAAATCGGCTTTGACGACTATCGCTATGAGAGCTTTCCGGTCACCTTTTGGGACCTGTATGGCGAAGCGGGCCATCCGGTGCGCACCACCGTTGCCGAGATGGGCCCGCTTCTGCTGGCGCGCCTTCTGGACCTGACCGATGCCCAGGAAGGGGTGCTGAACATTGCCTTTCGGGTGTCGGACGAAGAAGGCCTGCCGCTTCTTGACCTGAAAGACCTGCAGGCGCTTCTGGTTTGGGTGGGCGAAAATGCCCGCGACCTGTCCTTGCGCTTTGGCAATGTCAGCAAATCCAGCGTTGGCGCCATCCAGCGTTCGCTGCTGGTGCTGGAAAACCAGGGCGGCATCAACCTGTTCGGCGAGCCGGCGCTGGAGCTTTCCGACATACTGCGCACCGATACCGACGGGCGCGGGCGCATCTCCATTCTGGCCGCGGACAAGCTGATGGGCAGCCCGCGGCTTTACGCGACTTTCCTGCTTTGGCTGCTGAGCGAATTGTTTGAGGAATTGCCGGAAGTGGGCGATCCGGACAAGCCAAAACTGGTGTTTTTCTTTGACGAGGCCCACCTGCTGTTCGAGGACGCGCCAAAGGCCTTGATCGACAAGGTCGAACAGGTGGCGCGCTTGATTCGCTCCAAAGGCGTCGGCGTGTATTTCTGCACCCAGAACCCGGCAGACGTTCCCGAAGACATCCTTGGCCAGTTGGGCAACCGGGTGCAGCATGCCCTGCGCGCCTACACAGCGCGCGACCGGCGTGAATTGCGCCAGGCGGCCGAGAATTACCGCGATAACCCGCGGTTTTCCATCGAGGATGCCATTCGCGAGGTCGGCGTGGGCGAGGCCGTGACCTCGTTTCTGGAGGCCAAAGGCGTGCCCGGAATTGCCGAACGCACCCTGATCCGCCCGCCATCCTCGCGCCTTGGCACGATCACCGCAAGGGAACGCAAGGCGGTCGTCGATACGTCGCCAATCGCCGGCAAGTATGAGACCCGGATTGACCGGATCAGCGCTTATGAAACCCTGAAAAAACGTGCCGAAGCGGCCGCCAAAGAGGCCGAGGCCGCCGAGAAAGCCGAGGAGCAGGCGGAAATGGCCGAACGCGAATACCGGGCCGGGCGGCGCTATTCCGGCACCCGGGTCGGGCGCTCGACATCACGCAGGCGGCGCAAGAGCGAAACCTTCGGCGGCGCCGTTGCCGACGTGGTGATCAAGGAATTGAAAGGCGTTACCGGCCGGCGCATTGTCCGCGGCATTTTCGGCACGCTTTTCAAGGGCCGGTAAGCGACCGGCCCTGTTGCCGCCTATTGCTGGATACGCCGCCAGGTCACGCCTTCCGAGGTGATGGTGTTCTGGTCAATGATCTGCACGTCGGATTCGCTGGCATCTATGGAATTGGCAACACAATTGTTCTGGCCATCGCAAAGCTGTTTGGGTTTCCAATCCTGCGGCGTGTTCCAGACCCGGACCGCCAGATCGCCAATCACTTCGGCGCTCCAGGTGCCGGCGACAATGATTTCGCCATAGGGCGAGTCGAATTTGAACCCATAGCTGCGGTCGGTGTCATAAAACAGCAAGGCCGGGTAGCTTTGATTACCAATGATCATCTGGCCCTCCCACAGGCCGGTGACAAAGGTCTCCGCGTCGTTGAAGCCCTGTGGCGCCTGGGCCGGCGGGGCGGGGGCCGGGCTCGCGGGGGACGCTGCACCGCCGCCCTGTCCCAAACCTTGCAGCACCGTCGAGGTGGTATAGTCAAACAGCGCATAACACAGGGTGATCGAGTGGGTCTCCGGGTCATACCAGGCGTTGAGGTCGGCGCAATTGGTAAAGGTGACCTGCAGGTCGCGGGGCAGCACATAGATTTGCGCATAGCCGTTCATCAAGGTCTGCAACTGGCCGGAATCGCCCATGAATGCCTTGATAACCTGCCCGGCAGCGGAATCGCCCGGGTCATCAAAGCGCACATTGATGCCTCCGCCCGGGGCATTGGCAGGCTTGGCGCCGTTGCTTCCAGGGCCGGTATTGCGTTCGATCGTCGCCAGGATCTGCATCCACGCATTCAGTTGCTTGGCGGCATCTTCCTGACAGCGCGCGCGCTTGTTTGCACCAAAACCGACCAGATCGGCCACGTCCTCGTAAATCGCCGGAGTCATGCCGTACATCAGGCAAAACCCATTGCGAAACCGCTTGAGGTCGGGGGCATGTTCATCCTGCCAATCATCGGCGCCGGGGGCGCTGTTCTGGTTGGCCAGACCGTTGAAATACCAAAACAGCGTGCCATATTCGACCATCTGTTCGGAAAAACTGCTTTCCGCAGTGGTTTGCGCGCCAATCCCAACAGCCCCGGCCAGCATGATTGCCGAATAGGCGTCGGCAGTGTCCTCTTCAGGGCCGGTTGCCGGCAAGCCGGTCTCGCCAATCAGCGCATGGGCAAATTCATGCATGAAAACACTCAGCGTGGTGCCCAGAATAGCCTTGATTGTGGTTTGCTGCTCGGCAGGCAGGTCGGCTACGCCTCCGCCAGCCGGAGCAGGGGCGGGGGCAGGAGCCGGGGTCTGGCCGCCGCCAGGGGCGGGAAACGGATTGGCCCCGCCGCCGGTATCGGCGGTTCCCGGGCTGGGAAATCCGCCCTGGCCGGCTTCTGTCTGCACCGAGAACCCGGTATAGGCAAAGCGCCCGGTGCCAACGGCAACAACGCCGTAATTGCGGCTGAAGCCGTTTTCGCTGTCGGTAACAAACACCGATGCGCCGTTCAGGAACATTTCCACCTGGGTCGGCGTTTCGCTAAGCGTTATGACGTCCGAGCCATCCAGACGGGCACGAATGCCATCTTCGGCCGGATAGGTCTGCACCCCGTCAGCCGTGCGTTCCACCGCCATTACCGAGCCGTCCGAGCCGATCAGGAAAGCAAAATATTCGGAATGGCTTTTCCAGTCGAACACCACCCCGGCATAAGACACATCCTGCCCCAACCCGCGCAGCACCGCATTCACCTGAACCTGGCGCTTGCCGCCGTTGAGTTCCGGGAAATCGGTGATGTAATACCGCAGGGAATTGGCGTCGCTGCTGTTGGCCATGTTGAACCAGCCACCTTCGACAGAGGTCGTCCATGCCCCGTCCTGGCCCAGCTCAACCAGCCCGGCCAGTGGGCCAAGATGTTTTGACAAACCCTGCGCCGCCAACGGAGTGCCGCCTTGCAACATTATGAAAAGGCAGGTGAATATCAGGTGAATGAATCGCAAGACTATGCTCCTTTTGGGCGTGAATTCGGCGAATAAGCCCCTCTCCACGCATGCCGCCCGCGCGTGCGGGCACCCAGGTTAAAACCCGTTTTATCCGGCTAAATTGGCGAGCAAAACCAGTGGTGTCACCTAGCAAACGCTAGGGGTGGGGGAAAAACGGTGCGCATGACATTGGCGCGCGCCCATAGGCACGGGCCTGTCTCGTGATCAGCCAAGCGGGCGAATGCGCAGGCGAGTAACCCTGTTGGCCGTGCGTTGCATCACTTCAAAGCGGAAATTGTGAAAGGAAAACACCTGTCCCTCGGTCGGAATTATCTGGGCTTCATGAATGACCAGCCCTGCCACGGTATTGGCCTCTTCATCCGGCAAGGCCCAGTCCAATGCCCGGTTGAGGTCGCGGATGGTCATCGCACCGTCCACTTCAAAAGAACCATCCTCGCAGCGTTTCACGCCGCTTTCCTCCTCCGGG
>CAYSBG010000106.1:0-6962 GCA_964429125.1 uncultured Aliiroseovarius sp. | reverse complement strand
TGCCCAGGTTGGCATTTCCCTGGAAATCACCACCGGCACCGCCAAGCAGATCCTGGCGCGCTATCGTTCGCGGGATCTGGATATGTATGTCGGCGCGTGGGGCCCGGATTACCCGGATCCGCACACCAACGCGGGCACATTTGCCTATAACCCGGACAACAGCGACGAAGCGGGGGCCACTGGCCTGCTGGCATGGCGTAATGCCTGGGATACCGGCGGGTTGACCGAAAAGGTTGCTGCCGCCGTGGTCGAGGGCGACCGCGACACCCGCGCACAGATGTATGTGGATATCCAGTCGGAATTCCGCGACATTTCACCCTTTGCCATTCTGTTCCAGAAAATCGAACAGACCGGGCGCGCCGATAATGTCATGGGCCTGAACCTTGGCGGCGCCATCACTGCGGTTAGCTACTGGCCGGTTACCAAGTAATGGCGATGGCCGAAAATAACCAAGGGGGGCGGCGCATGTCGCCCCCCCTCATGCGCACACTTATCACCATTGGCAAAACCATTGGTTCGATCCTGATCACCATGCTCGGGCTGATGTTTGTCACTTTCCTGATTGGCAGAGTCATGCCGGTGGATCCGGTCCTGTCCGTGGTCGGCGAACGTGCCTCGCAAGAGATTTATGACGCGGTTTACTACGAGATGGGGCTGGACAAGCCGGTCATCGTCCAGTTCGGCTATTACCTGTGGGACGTGCTGCACCTTGATTTCGGCATGAGCCTGCTCAACGCCCGCCCGGTGTCCGAGGACATCGCCCGGGTGTTCCCGGCAACGATGGAGCTGGCCTCGCTCGGCACGATTATCGGCATCGTTTTCGGGGTTCCGCTTGGGGTAATCTCGGCGGTCAAACGCGGTACATGGGTCGACCAGACCGGGCGCGTTGTGGCGCTGGTGGGCTATTCCATGCCGATTTTCTGGCTTGGCCTGATGGGCCTGCTGATCTTTTACGGCATCCTTGGCTGGGTCGCCGGGCCAAAGCGGCTGGACATTTTCTTTGAAGATATCGTGGTTAACCGCACAGGGATGATCCTGATCGACAGCGCCATGCAGGGCGAATGGGGCGTGTTCAAAAATGCGTTCAGCCATATCATCCTGCCGGCGTCGATCCTTGGCTATTACTCGATGGCCTATATCAGCCGCATGACCCGGTCATTCATGCTGGAGCAGCTCAGCGCCGAGTATATCACCACCGCCCGCGTCAAGGGCCTGCCCGAACGCACGGTGATCTGGCGCCACGCCTTCGGCAATATCAAGGTGCAGTTGGTCACCGTGATCGCGCTGTCCTATGCCAACCTACTGGAAGGCGCGGTGCTGACCGAAACCATTTTCTCATGGCCCGGTATCGGCTCGTATATCACCACCGCATTGCTTTCGGCCGATATGGCAGCGGTGCTGGGCGGAACGATTGTGGTCGGACTGATCTTTGTGTTGCTCAATATATTCTCTGACCTGCTCTACAAATTCTTTGATCCGAGGGCGAAATGACCCAACAAACCCAAACATGGCGCCAATGGCTGATGACTGACGCGCCCACCTCGCGCGGCCATGCGCGTGCGGCGGCGGCCTATAACGGCTGGCTGCGACTCAAAAGCAACCACATGGCCATGATCGGTCTGTTTATCCTGCTGCTGCTGCTGCTGATTGCCGCCTTCGCGCCGTTTCTCGCCCCGCATGATCCGTTTGCGGTGGAGCTGGGCAACCGCCTGGCTTCGCTGGGGTCTGATGGCCACGCCCTTGGCACTGATAGCCTTGGGCGCGACATACTCAGCCGAATGGTCTATGGCTCGCGCATTACCCTTTATATCGTCACGCTAGTGGCGATGATTGCGCCGATCGTTGGCCTGCTGGTGGGCACCATTGCCGGCTATGTCGGCGGCTGGACCGATGCGGTGCTGATGCGCATTACCGACATTTTCCTGGCCTTTCCGCGGCTGGTGCTGGCGCTGGCCTTTGTGGCGGCGCTGGGCGCCGGGATTGAAAACGCGGTGCTGGCAATCTCGATCACCGCCTGGCCGCCCTATGCGCGCATCGCCCGGGCCGAGACCCTGACCATCCGCAATTCCGACTTTATCGCCGCTGTGAAACTGCAAGGCGCGCGGCCCTTGCGCATCATTACCAAACATATCTGGCCCCTGTGCATTTCCTCGCTGATCATTCGGGTGACGCTGGATATGGCCGGGATCATCCTTGCCGCTGCGGGCCTTGGCTTTCTTGGCCTTGGCGCACGGCCCCCCAGCCCGGAATGGGGCGCGATGGTGGCTGACGGGCGCACGGTGATCCTTGGCCATTGGTGGGTTGCCACCATGCCGGGGCTGGCGATTTTCACCGTGTCGCTGGCTTTTAACTTGCTGGGCGACGGCATGCGCGACGTGTTGGACCCCAAGGAAGGGAAATCGGGATGAGCGAGACCCTGCTGGACATCGAAAACCTCACCGTCACCTTCCCGACCCGTTCGGGCGAGTTTCAGGCAGTGCGCGGGCTGTCCTTCAACCTTGGGCGCGAGCGCCTTGGCATTGTTGGCGAAAGCGGCTCGGGCAAATCCATGACCGGGCGCGCGATCCTGCGCCTGATCCGCCCGCCGGGGCGCATCACCGCCGACCGGCTGGAGCTGCACGGCCAGGACCTGCTGGCGATGAGCGAAAAGGAAATGCAGGGCGTGCGCGGCCAGAAAATCTCGATGGTCATGCAGGATCCGAAATTTTCGCTTAACCCGGTCATGCGCATCGGCGCCCAGATCATCGAGATCTATCGCTTTCACACCGGCGCCAGCAAAAAGGCCGCCTACGCCAAGGCGATCGAGATGCTTGAAGCGGTGTCGATCCGCGACCCGGAGCGGGTCATGCGCGCCTATCCGCACGAAATGTCCGGCGGCATGGGCCAGCGTATCATGATCGCGATGATGCTGGTGACCGAGCCGGAGATCCTCATCGCCGATGAACCGACCTCGGCGCTGGATGTCAGCGTGCAAACCTCGGTTCTGCATATCATCGACAAGCTGGTCAAGGAACGCGGTATGGGGCTGATTTTTATCAGCCACGATCTCAACCTGGTCGCCTCTTTCTGCGACCGGGTGCTGATCATGTATGCTGGACGCATCGTTGAAACCTGCGCCGCCGACAAGCTGCACGAGGCAACGCATCCCTATACACGCGGGCTTCTTGGCTCGCTGCCGCGCATCGACAAACCGCAAAAACGCCTGCAGGCCCTGGTGCGTGACGACACCTGGTCCGCAGCCGATAGCGTGAGTGGCCGCATATGAGCGAACTAGTTTTCGACAATCTGAACGTCTGGTTCGGCGATGGTCCTGACCGGGTCGATGCGGTCAAGGCAGCGACCTTTACCGTGCCCTCCGGCGCCAGCTTTGGCCTGGTTGGCGAAAGCGGGTCGGGCAAATCCACCATTCTGCGCGCCATGGTCGGGCTGGTGCCCACCTGGTCGGGGGAGATGAAAGTCAACGGCGTGCCGCTTGGCAAAAAGCGCCCGCGTGACTTTTACCGCGACGTGCAGATGGTGTTTCAGGACCCCTATGCCAGCCTGCACCCGCGCCATTCGGTCGATGCCATGCTCAGCGAGACCCTGAAACTGCACGGGTTTTCCGACATCAACGACCGGATCGCCAAGCTGCTGTCTGATGTCGGCCTTGGCCCGGAATTTCGCTTTCGCTATCCGCACCAGCTTTCGGGTGGCCAGCGCCAGCGCGTCGCCGTGGCCCGCGCCCTAGCGCCCGAGCCTTCGGTGTTGTTGCTGGACGAGCCGACCTCGGCGCTGGATGTGAGTGTGCAGGCCGAAGTGCTGAACCTGCTGGCGGACCTGCGCGATGAACACAAGCTCACCTACCTGATGGTCAGTCACAACCTCGCCGTGGTTTCGCATATGTGCGAGGAAATCGCGGTGATGCAAAACGGCGAGATCGTCGAGGTGATGGGCGTCGAGGACATGCGTGCGCTCAACCCCAGCCACCCCTATACGCGCCATCTGCTCGAAGCGTCGATGGGCTACAAGCCGGCGTAGACCTACCAGCCGCCCTTTGCCGTCACGCCGCCATCGACAACCAGCACGGCACCGTTGATCCAGGCCGCCTCTGGTCCAGCCAGAAAGGCCACGGCGCGGGCTATGTCATCTGGCTGGCCCATGCGTTCCAGCGGACAAGCCTCCGTCCACCGCGCCACCCCTTCTGGCCAGGCCGCTTCTATGCCGGGCCGGGATATCAGCCCCGGCGCCACCGCGTTAACCCTGACGCGCGGCGCTACCGCGACCGCTTGCGCGCGGGTAAGGGTCTCTAACGCCGCCTTGCTGGCGGCATAATGGCCATGGCCCTTGCCGGGGTTCTGTGCCTCGATGGACGAGATGTTAACCACGGCGCCCAGCCCGGACCCATGCCCTTGTACCTGCGCGGCAAAGGCGCGGGTCAGCAACATCGGCGCGGTGACGTTGACCGCCAACAGATGTGCCATCTGTGCCTCTGAAACCTCATCCATGGGCATCATCGCCTGATCCGCAGCGCAATTGATCAGCACATCCACCGGCCCGGCCGCCTTTAACAAAGCCGTTTCAAACCCCGGCTGGCTCAGGTCGGCCTGCACTGCCTCAAATCCGTTTTCCGGCGGGTTCGAGCCATATTGCACCACCACCCGCAGCCCTTGGCTGGCCAGCCGCACGGCGATTGTGGCGCCAATCGGTCCCGATCCGCCGGTGACCAACGCGGCGCGCATCACAAATCCCCCGCGTTCAGCATGGCGACCAGCCGGGCGCGGATTTCTACCGCACCGGTAGCGGCGTTCTCCAACACTTCTTCCAGCGTGTCCGGCTGTTGGTCCGGCCCGCCGGTGGCCGAGTTGGTCACCACCGAAAACCCCAGCACCTGCATCCCTGCGTGGTTTGCCGCGATCACCTCCAGTGCCGTGGACATGCCGACCAGATCCCCCCCGGCCATGCGCAAGAACCGCCGCTCGGCGCTGGTCTCGAACTCCGGGCCATGAATGGCGGCGTAAATTCCCTGCGCCATTTCCCCATGGCGCAGAGCGGCGGTGCGCAGGTCCGGATCATATGCGCGTGACATGTCGGGAAAACGCGGCCCCAGGGCCTCGTCGTTCGGTCCGGCCAGCGGATGCAGCCCTGTCATGTTGATCTGGTCCCTGATCAGCACTGCGGCGCCCACCGTCAGATCTGGGTTCAGCCCGCCCGCGGCATTGGTCACAACGTAGCGGCGTGCGCCCAGTGCGGCCATGACATAGACCGGCAACACGATGTCATCGCCGCTCCACCCTTCATAAAGGTGGAACCGACCGTTCTGTGCCACAACCCGCCGCCCGCAAAGATCCCCCAGCAACAGTTCGCCCGCATGACCCGGCGCGGTAGAGACCGGAAAGCCGGCAATCTCGCCATAGGGAATGCGCGCCACCACGTCGATTTCATCCAGGAGCGGCCCGAGTCCGGTGCCGGTGACCAGCGCAAGATCGGGGTGATAATCTCTGATACTGCGTATCGCCGCCACCGCACCCGCAACACGTTGGGAAAAATCAGCCTTCATGGCGCCGCCACCGATGCGCGGATGGCCGGCACCAGTGCCTGTGCTTCTTCTACCAGCTTTGCGACGTTCAGCCCCGTTACCTCGCGGTTGCGCAAGACCCCATTGCCGCCGACAAACACGTCACGCACATCCGCCTTGCTGGCGGAATAGACTATGTGGCCGATTGGGTCGTACATCGGCGCCGCATGCGCCCCGCTCACATCAAGCAACAGGAAATCCGCTTCCTTGCCGATCTCGATAGAGCCGAGCCTGTGTTCAGCCCCCAGCGCCCGCGCGCCATTCAGCGTCGCCATGTGCAGCACGTCACGCGCATTGACCGCCGCCGCATCGCCGCTTGCCGCCTTGTGCAGCGTCGCGGTCAGGCGCATTGCCAGAAACATGTCCATGTCATTGCCGCTGATCGGCCCATCCGTGCCGAGCGTCAGGTTGACTCCGGCCGCCAGCATTTCCGGTACCGGGGCAATGCCAGAGGCCAGCTTCAGGTTTGACATCGGGTTAAGCGCCACATGGGTGCCGCTTTCGGCCATCAGGGCGATCTCGCCCGCATCCACATGCACGCAATGGGCCAACACCACATCCGGCCCCAGCGCACCGAGGTTGTCCAGGTGGCGGATCACCGAAACCCCGTATCGGGCGGCGATTGTCTCTTGTTCGGCTTTGGTTTCCGCCGCGTGGGTGCAGAAAAACCCACCCCGCGCGCGGGTCAGTTTCAGCGCCTCGCGCAAGGTTTCAGGCCCCACCGTATAGGTGCCATGTGGCATCACCCCGCAAAACGCATGCCCGGCCTCAAACAGGGCCTGCGCCCGCTCCAGCCGCGTCTCCGGGCCAAAGCCATCCATGCCCGGCCCGTCAAAGAAAATGCCCCCGCCGGCCCAGCGAATCCCGGCCTTGTTGGCGGCGGCAAACCCGGTCGCCTCATGCCAGAACATGTCCATGACGGTGCTAACCCCGCCCTGGATCAATTCGGCAATGCCCAGCTCGGTGCCCAGCTGGCACAGGTCTGCGTCCCCGAGTATGGCGGCTTCGGCTTTCCAGACGGTCTGCAACCAGGCCTCCAGCGGCTTGTCCTCGACCAGTCCGCGAAACAGGCTGTCACCGCAATGGGCGTGCATGTTGACCAGCCCAGGCATCAGGATGGCGCCGGCTGCGTCGATTATCTCGCCGTCGGTCTCTGGCAGATCCGACGTGGCGCCGACCCAAACGAGTTTGCCGCCACGCACGATTATCGCGCCGCCAGGCTGCACATGATGGCCAGCGTCACAGGTCACCAAAAGCGCGTTCTTCACAATAAGTGTTTTGTCTTCCATACGTGATTTGACACCAGAATTCCTTTGGGCACAATCGGCAAAACGAAAGGTCCCGCGATGCTTGGCAAAATTGCGTCAAATACCAGTGCCGAGTTTTTCACCCGCGAGCGGTGTCCCAT
>CAYSBG010000105.1:0-6979 GCA_964429125.1 uncultured Aliiroseovarius sp. | reverse complement strand
TGGATAACGTTGGCCAGGCTGCGGTCCTGCGCGAGACTTCGACGGTGTTTGCAGCGCTGATCGGTTGGCTGATGCTGGGCGAGCGGGTTGGACGCACGCGGCTATGTCTCATGGGGTTGATTGCCGCCGGGGCTGTGGTAGTTGAGATGGGAGCATGAAGGAGCGGATATGAGCGAGAAAAGCATCAAGCCCGGGGTCAAGGCGATTTTGGAATACGGACCATTGCTGGTCTTTTTTCTGGCCTATATCCTGTTGAAAAATCGCACCTTTTTGGTTGGCGAGCAGGCGTACAACGGCTTTATCGCGGCGACGGCGATTTTCGTGCCTTTGCTGGCACTTGCCACATTCTTGCAATGGCGCCTGGCTGGCAAGATTTCGAAAATGCAGATCATCACCTTGATACTGGTGGTGTTTTTTGGCGGGCTCAGCGTGTGGTTCAATGACGAACGCTTCTTCAAGATGAAACCGACGATGATCTACCTGATTTTTGCCGGGCTGTTGGGATTTGGCCTGCTGCGCGGCGAAAGCTATCTGGAAGCGGTCATGGGCGAAAGCCTGCCTTTGCAACCTGCGGGCTGGATGCTTCTGACCAAGCGGCTGATCGTTTTCTTTCTGGCCCTGGCGCTGTTTAACGAGGTGATCTGGCGGAACTTTTCAACCGGAACTTGGGTGACGTTCAAGACCTTTGGTCTGACGCTCGGGACATTTGCATTTTTCATGTCGCAGATGCGCGTGTTCAACACCTATGCGGTCGAGGAGAAAAACGGCAAGGATAGCTGACAGAGGCGGCGGCGAATGTCGGCTGCTGGTGCGCCCGAAAGGATGCCAGAGCGTGTCGCGCCTGATCCGTTTCGAGTATTCGGCCGGTGGGGCGAGGCAGCGTTTGCGCAGCAAAGGCGTTCGCCCTGCCGGCCGAATTCGATTTGGTGCGACATGCTCCAGCGGCACCGAAACGTTCCGACAGGAACGCCTGACCTTCTTGATTTCGAAACGCCGTAAAGCTTTCCAACATTTTGAGCCGGACTGAATAACAGGGAATGGTTTTTTGGCGCTCGCGACAGGATTCGAACCTGTGACCTTCGCCTTCGGAGGGCGACACTCTATCCAGCTGAGCTACGCGAGCTTGCGCTCGTGGATATAGGCCATGATCGCGGGCGGGGCAATCGCTAATCGCTTTGGATTTTCGAACACAGGGAAAACAGGCTATTGTCCATTTGGTGAACGTGTTCGGGAAATTGATTTTCCAATTCCAATCAAATTGTACACAATTTGGGCTAAAGCGTTTCGACATATTGTTGAGACACGACAATATGTCGAAACGCTTTAGGGCGGCCCCAGCGAGGCTGACAGTTCAAATGCATCAACCGGGCCAAGGCGCCCCAGAAGGTGCATGACCAGTTTTCGGCTTGGGCCTATGCGGCAATCCGGGCCAAGGAAATCATCAGGCAAGTCCGGGTGACGCAGCAGCAGGCGGCGCCACCCGTGGACGATCAGGCCGCGTAAAACAGCCCGGTCCAGATCGCTGATATCATCGGGGAAAATCGTATCGACCCGGGCCAGGCGTGCGGCGAACGTGGCGTATTCCTTGCGTAGATCGGTGCCTATGATTGCTTGGCGCACCCAATCGGGCAGCGGGCCGAGCGTGCCGCTAAGCGTAAGGCATTCGGGTAATTCCGGTGCCGGGCCCAAGCCCAGATGGATGCCCGGCTGCACCGCCATGCCGTGGGATTCCAGTGTCGCACGCGCGCCGGGTGCGGCGATCAGCACGTGCCATTCGTCGCCTTTCTGCTCTTTGTTGGCGTAAATGCGCTTGGTTGCGGCAAGGGTCTCGGCGCGGCCCCGGTCGGTCAGGAAATATACGCTGGTACGTCCGGCGCGCTGGCTCTCTATCCAGCCGTCCTTGCGAAGCCGGTGCAGGGCGACGCGCATACTGGCCGGTTTGATCGCCACCCGGCCGGTCAGGGCGGTCAGCGTGGCGCCGGGCAGGCAGGCGCCGGGCGCGCGCGCAAGGTCACCAAACAGGGTGACGATGAACGACCAGACCCGCAGGGTTTGCCCCTCGGTCAGGGCCTTTATTGCGGCATCGGCCACCTTTCACACCCGCTCAAGCAGCATGGCCACACCTTGCCCAACGCCAACGCACATGCTGGCCAGGCCATAGCGCGCATCGGTGCGGCGCATCTGATACGCGGTGGTCAGGACCAGCCGGGCGCCGGTCATGCCCAGCGGGTGGCCCATCGCAATGGCCCCGCCATTGGGGTTAACGTGGTCTGCATCGTCGGCAAGGCCAAAGGCGCGGGTGCAGGCCAGCGCCTGGGCGGCAAAGGCTTCGTTGAGTTCGATCACACCAATTTCGCCCAAGCTGACGCCGGTGCGGGCCAGCAGCTTTTGCGTGGCCGGAACCGGGCCGATGCCCATGACGCGCGGCGCAACCCCGGCGCTGGCAAAGCCGCGAATGCGTGCAATCGGCGTCAGACCGTGGGCCTTGGCGCCGGCTTCGCTGGCGATCAGCACCGCCGCGGCGCCGTCATTGACGCCCGAGGCATTGCCGGCGGTCACTGTTTTATCCGGCCCGTTGATGCCCTTGAGGCGGGCGAGCTTTTCCAGCGTGGTGCCCGGGCGCGGGTGTTCGTCCTTGTCGACAAGAACCGCGTCTCCCCGGCGTTGGGGCACGTTGACCGGGGTGATTTCCTCGGCAAATATCCCAGCCTCGTGCGCCGCCGCCCAGCGGGCTTGTGAACGGGCGGCGAATGCATCCTGATCTGCGCGGGAAATGGCGTATTTCTCGGCCACGTTATCGGCGGTCTGCGGCATCGAGTCCGTGCCGTAAGCTGTACGCATCTCCGGGTTGATGAACCGCCAGCCAATGGAAGTGTCATAGATGCGCGCCGCGCGGGCATAGGCGCTTTCGGCTTTGGGCAAAACGAACGGCGCGCGGCTCATGCTTTCCACTCCACCGGCAAGGATCAGCTCGGCCTCGCCCGCAGCAATTGTGCGCGCGCCCATCGCCACCGCGTCCATCCCTGAGGCGCAGAGCCGGTTCACCGTGGCGCCGGGCACGCTGTCAGGCAGTCCCGCCAGCAGCGCGGCCATGCGCGCCACGTTGCGGTTATCTTCGCCGGCCTGATTGGCGTCGCCCAGATAGACCTCGTCAAGTGCGGCCCAGTCGACCGAGGGATTGCGCGCCATCAGAGCGCGAAGGGGCAGGGCGGCAAGATCATCGGTGCGAATTGTCGCCAAAGCGCCGCCGTGGCGGCCAATGGGGGTGCGGGTCGCGTCGCAGATATAGGCGTGCATGGTGGCTCCTTTGGCGATTCGTCTGAATAAATGTTACCTGACAAGCAGGGCGCGGGGGAAGCGCGTAACATCCGCGAGGTTGAATTCGCCGCGCCCAAGGCGGTAAGGAGGGGGATGGAAGCACCTGCATCCCTGAAACGTCTCCTGTTCACCGCTTTGATGCTGTGCATCGGATTGGTCGGAGGCTTGTTGGCATCGCGGATCGGCGCGCCGATGCCGTTCATGCTGGGTGCGCTGCTGTTGTCCGGGATGGCGGCGGTGTTTGCCGGGCATTTGTTCCCGCGAGGCTATGTCTTCCCCGCCCGGTTCCGCTTGTTGTTCATTGGCGTGATCGGCGTGGCCATTGGCGCGCGCGTAGATCCGGGGATTTTGCACCTGGGCGGTGCGTTTATGGTCAGCCTTGGCGCGGTCACGCTGTTTGTGGTGCTGGCGCAGGGGGCGAATTACCTGATCTTTCTCCACTTGGGCGGCCTGGACGCGCCGACCGCGTGGTTTTCAGGATCCCCCGGCGGGCTGTTGGAGGCGCTCACCATGGGCGAGGCCGCAGGGGCGGATTTGCCCATGCTGACCATGCTGCAATTTTTGCGCATCATCGTCGTGGTGTCGCTGTTGCCAATCGGGTTTTCCATTTGGAACGGGGCCCCGGTAGGCTCGGCTGCGGGGCTGAGTGCCGGGGTGAACGGCGCGGATGGGCCTGGCGGGTTGGCGCTGTTGCTGGCTGTTGCCGCTGTGGGCGCGGTGGTCGGCATGCGCCTGCGCATTCCGGCAGGGCAACTCATCGGGCCGTTGGTCCTGGCCGGGGTGCTGGGTTGGAGCACGGGTGTTTCACTGGGCCCGCCGGGCTGGTTGATGGCCGCTGCGCAGGTGGTGGTTGGCGTGTCGCTAGGCGTGCGGTTTCATGGGGTTGGCGGGGCGCTGATCGCCAAGGCGCTGCGATTGAGCCTGGTGTCAGTGACGTCAATGCTGGCCATTGGTGCCGGGCTGGCATTTGCGGTGCATGCGCAGACCGGGCTGGCGCTGGATGCGTTGATCATCGCCTATGCGCCGGGCGGCATGACCGAAATGGGGCTGGTGGCAATCAGCCTGTCGGCCAGTCCGGCGATGGTGGCGCTGCACCATTTATACAGGATTACCATTACCGTGATTTTCCTGTCTATGGCCCGCCGCCTGGGGGTGTTAGCCGGGGCCAAGCAGGCCGAGCCAGACCCACACCGTAACGACCGATAGCGCGGTGGCGGCCAGCACCGAGGTGGCGGCGACGCGTTTGGCCACGCCGAACATGTTGGCAAACACATAGGCGTTGATCCCCGGCGCCATGGACGCGGTCAGCACCGCCGAGCGGAACGGGCCTGGGGCCAGATGCAGCGCGCTGCCAAGGGTCCAGACAATGGCCGGGTGCAGGCCCAGAGAAATGCTGCAGATCATCGCGACCAGCCGCAAATCGCCCTCGGGGCGGTAGCGTACCAACACCCCGCCCAGGCCGAACAGGGCGGCGGGCAATGCGGCACGCGCCATCAGGTCTACGGAGTCTGTGACGCTGGCCGGCAGCGTCAGACCGGAGAAGTTGACGGCAAAACCCAGTGCTATGCCGATGACCAGCGCGTTTTTCGACATGGAACGCGCGACGCTTCCCAAGGTTGCAAGGATGCCCTTGCCGTTGGCGCGCGCGATCTCCATGGCGGTCACGCCGATCGTGTAGGCAAACGGTGCATGAAAGGCGACGATGGCAAAGTTGGGGCCAAGAGCCTGGGCGCCATAGGCGCGTTCGGTAATTGGCAAGCCCAGCAGGACCGAGTTTGAAAACAACGTGGTAAAGCCGATTGCGACCGCATAGGGCCAGGCGCGGCCAAACAGGTAGCGCGCGCCCAGCAGCCCGGCCAGGAAGCCCGCGAACGCGCCGGTATAAAAGCTGGTCAGCAGTTCAGGTTTGAACGACGCGGACAGGTTCAGCGTCGAGATGGCGCGAAACAACAGGGTCGGGATGGCGAAATTCTGGGTGAATTTCATCAACCCGTCAACGCCCGATTGGCTGAATAGCCCGCGCCAGGCGGCCAGATAGCCAAACCCCACCACCAGGAAAACCGGCAGGATGATTTCGACCAGGGCGCCCATCAGGTGCTTGGGCGCGCGCCAGGGCGGATCACCATGCCATCATGGGCGGGGGTGATGTGGTCCGGGGTTTCGCGCGCCACGGCTTCATAATCGAGGTCGATATGCATGTTGGTGAGCACCCCGCGCCGCGCCCCGGAGCGGTTGATCCATTCCACCGCGCGTTCCAGATGCACATGCGTGGGATGTGGTTTGTAGCGCAAGGCGTCGAGGATGAAAGTATCCAGCCCTTTGAGCCGGGTCCAGGCGGTGTCGGGGATGTCGGACACGTCTGGCAGGTAGGCCATGTCGCCAATACGAAAGCCAAGCGCGGCCATGCGGCCATGTTCCACCTCAAACGGGGTCAGGGTCAGCGCGCCACCAAGGCCGTGAATTTCGATGTCACCCTCGATGGCGTGCAGGTTCAGGATCGGCGGATAAGACGAGCCTTCCGGCTGCACAAAGGCATAGCCAAAGCGTGAGATCAGCGCCTCGCGGGTGGGGGCATCGGCCCAGACGGCCAGGCGGGTGCGCATGTTGAAGACGATCTGGCGCAGGTCGTCCAGCCCGTGCATATGGTCCGCATGGGCGTGGGTGTAGACGACTGCGTCCAGGCGCCCGACACCGGCAGACAGCATCTGGTCGCGGAAATCCGGGCTGGTGTCGATCAGCACCCGGGTGGTGCCGTCGGGACCGGCCTGTTCGACCAATAGCGAACAGCGCCGCCGGCGGTTTTTGGGATTGTCCGGGTCGCAGGCGCCCCAATTGCCGCCGGGTGTTTCCGACAGGCGCGGCACGCCGCCTGATGAGCCACAGCCGAGGATGGTGAGCGCCAGTCCGGTCACGGGAGTCTGGCCTTGCTGAACAGGCGGTCGAAATTGGCCTCGGTCCGGGCGGCGAAATCTGCGTAATCCAAGCCGAAAACCTCGGCGCCGACGCGCCCGGTGTGGGCGGTAAAGGCGGGCTGATTCCGTTTGCCGCGATGGGGCGGGGGTGCCAGATAGGGCGAGTCGGTTTCCAGCAGAATGCGGTCGATCGGCGCGGTGGCAAAGATATCCCGCAGCTCCTGAGAGCGCGGGAAGGCAGCGATGCCCGACATTGACAGGTAGCAGCCCAGATCCAGCGTGGCGCGGGCCAGGTCAGCCCCCGAAGAGAAGCAATGCATGACGCAGCCAAAAGCGCCCCGCGCCATTTCCTCGGTCAGGATGGCGGCCATGTCTTCGTCGGCGTCGCGGGAATGGATGATCAGCGGCAGGCCGCTTTGTCGTGCGGCCTCGATATGGATGTGCAGGCTTTCTTGTTGCACGGCCTTGGTTTCGGCCGTGTAGTGATAATCCAGCCCGGTTTCTCCAATGCCAACGCATTTGGCATGGTCGGCGATTGCCAGCAGGTCGTCAACCGTCGCCATCGGCGTTTCGGCCACGTTCATCGGGTGGTTGGCGGCGGCGAAAAAGATTGGCGCGTGGGCCTCGGCGATCGCCTGGACGGTGGGGACATTTTCCAGCCGCGTAGCGATGGTGACCATGCGCCGGACCCCGGCTTCGGCCGCGTCGCGGACGATCTGGTCCAATTGCCCCTGAAAATCCGGGAAATC
>CAYSBG010000104.1:0-6991 GCA_964429125.1 uncultured Aliiroseovarius sp. | reverse complement strand
CAGATCCACCCCCGCCGCTCCGGCGCTTTCATAGGCGGGCAACGCAATTTCGGGATCGGCGCCAGCGACCCTGTGAACCCGGATCACAGGCATTTTCGCCTGGTTCCGATTGCTGAAAACATCCCCGTCGAAAGCCTCATGTTGTCGCTCCCAATGCGTCGGCGACGCGCATGGCCAGCCGTTTGGCCACTTTCATCTTGTCCATCCTCTCCCATGCCTCTGCGCCGTCCGCCGAGATCAGAACCACGGCGTTTTCGCGCCCCCCCATGATCCCGGTTTCCGGGCTGACGTCGTTGGCAAGGATCCAGTCGCAGCCCTTGCGCAGGCGCTTGGCGGTGGCATTCTCGACCACATCATCGGTCTCGGCGGCAAAGCCTATTACCAGCGGCGGCCGGCCGGTTTTCAGCTGGCTGACCCGGGCTAAAATGTCGGGGTTCTCGGCAAATTCCAACACGGGCAGCTTGCCGGATCCGTCCTTTTTGATTTTGGTGTCCGAGGCGCTGGCGACCCGCCAATCCGCCACAGCAGCGGCGAAAATGGCGGCGTCGGCCGGCAGGGCTGCGTCTACTGCGGCACGCATTTCCATGGCGGTTTGTACGGCGATAACCTGCACACCGGCGGGGGGCGGGACGTCTGCGGGCCCGGTGATGAAGGTCACGTTGGCACCCAGGTCACGCACGGCCGCGCCGATTGCGCTGCCCTGCGCCCCGGAGGAACGGTTTGCAATGTAGCGTACCGGGTCAATCGGTTCGTGGGTCGGGCCGGACGTGATCAGCACATGTTTTCCCTTTAGTGGCCCGTTACCCAGGGCTGCGTCGATTGCGTCAATGATTTCCGGCACTTCGGCCATGCGACCCGGGCCGAACTCGCCACAGGCCATAGCGCCTTCGCCTGGCCCGACAAACAACACGCCGTCCTCTTGCAAGGTCGCGACATTGCGTTGCGTCGCCGGATGTTGCCACATCCGCACGTTCATTGCCGGGGCTACCAAAACCCGCTTGTCCGTGGCCATCAGCAAGGTCGATGCCAGGTCATTCGCCAACCCGGCGGCCATTTTCCCCAACAAATCCGCAGTGCCAGGCACCACGACAACAAGATCGGCTGCGCGGGACAACTCGATATGGCCCATTTCGGACTCGTCGGTGAGGTCGAACAGATCAGTATAGACCTTTTCTGCGCTGAGCGCGGCGGCACTCAATGGGGTGACAAACTGCTGCCCGGATTTTGTGATCACAGGCGTTACGCTGGCGCCGCGTTCGCGCAGGCGCCGGATCAGGTCCAGCGCCTTGAAAGCGGCAATGCCGCCGCCGATTACCAGCAGGATTTTCTTGTCAGCAAGCATTGGGCCTCCGTTTCGATCAGCCTATGCCTGCCCGTTTCCGGGTTCAATGGCAAGGTCCGGGGAAAGGTCAGGGAAAAGATCCTGGGGCGTCAACATGCAGGCAAATCCAAAGCCGCCATTCAGGAATGCGTCGCGAATGTGAAAGCGTACAAAGCTGAAATCGGCAAAGTCGATATACAGCTTGGATTTGGGATGGCTTTGCAGCCACCCGGTTCGTAGGTCAGCAAAACCCGGCGCCTGGCGGGGGATCAATGTGGCACTGCATTGCAGGGTAAGGCGCGGGTGGGTCAACGGGTCGCCCTTGTCCCCGGGCTCACCGACCAACAACGAGCATTCGGGATAGGCGCGCAGCGCGCCGGTGTGTTGTGACAAGTCGGACACCAACGAGATCATCCCAACTCCGGCGGTGTGTCCCACAGCGATACGGCTGACAAATGGCACTCCAGAAGCGTCGCGTGTGACGGCCAGAGCCGCATATACCGCGTCTTTGAGCAGGGTGCGCGCGATCTGGCGGGCCTCGTTGTCGGCGGGGCGAAAGGTTGGTTTTCCCATGCCCATAGTATGGGATGTGGGCGCGGGCCACGCAAGCAGCTTTCCCCGGACGACAACCAATGCTAGGCATGCGAAAAAACGGAGGGGCCATGCTGCCGCAACTGACATTGGTAACCGGAGGCGCGGCCTCGGGGAAATCCGCCTTCGCTGAATCCCTGGCCGAAGCGCAACACCCTGCGCGCCTGTATATTGCGACCTCGGAATCGCGTGATGCCGAAATGAAAGCGAAAATCGCGGCCCACAAGGCGCGTCGCGGGTCGGGTTGGCAAACGGTTGAGGCGCCGCTGGATTTGGCGCCGGCGCTTGGCCGGGTGGCGCCCGGGCGCGTGGTGTTGGTGGATTGCGCAACCATGTGGTTGAGCAACAGAGCCGAGCGGCGCCAGCAAATCGCCCCGGCATTTGAGGCCCTGATCGAAGCGCTGTTGAATTGCGCGGCTCCGGTGATCATGGTTACCAACGAATTGGGCCAGGGCGTGGTGCCCAACAACGCCATGTCGCGTGCTTTTCGCCAGACCCACGGCGAGATGAACCAGCGGTTGGCCCGCGAAGCAGGACTTGTCGTCGGCATTCTTTCCGGCTTGCCAATGGTGCTCAAAGGGGCGTTGCCGGAGTATTCCTTGTGACCAGCTGGTGGTGGGTGCGCCATGGCCCGACCCATGAAAAGAGCTTTGTCGGCTGGCGCGATGTGCCTGCTGACCTGTCCGATAAAGCGGCGATCGGGCGGCTACGCGCCTATTTGCCGACTTCCGCCAAACTGGTCAGTTCGGATTTGTCGCGTGCCATTACCACCGCTGATGCGGTGGCTGAAAACACCCATGAACGTCTGACACATGCCCCGGCCTTGCGAGAGTTCAATTTCGGCGCCTGGGACGGCATGGGCTTTGACGCGGTTGCGCGGCGTGACCCGGCACTTTCGCGGGAATTTTGGGAAAATCCTGGCGATATCTCCGCACCGGAAGGCGAAAGCTGGAACGACGTTTCTGCCCGGGCGTCGCTTTGGGTCGATCGGTTGAACAAGTCCGCGCCGCGTCATGTGATCGCCGTGGCGCATTTCGGCACGATCCTGACCCAAGTGCAACGGGCATTGTCCGTAAGCGCCTTTGAAACCCTCGCTTATACAATTGACAACCTTTCGGTGACCCGGCTCGACTGGGACGGGCGGAGCTGGTCGGTTGGAGACATCAATCACCATCCGTGATGGGGGCCGCCACAAAATTGCATTTTGGGAATGGATTTTCCGGCGGTACCTTCGGCCCATGACTTATGATCTTTATATTGGCGATCAGGCGTTTTCTTCCTGGTCTTTACGCGGGTGGTTGATGTTTGAGAAATTCGACATCCCCTTTCGCACGCATATGGTCGGGCTTTATGCGGGTACCATGAAACAGGATTTGGCGGATCTGGCGCCGGCGCGCTATGTGCCGGTCCTGCGCACGCCGGATGGTATCGTGGTGGGCGACAGCCTGGCGATGGGTGAAACCCTGGCCGAACGGCATCCCCGCGCGGGATTGTGGCCAGCCGATCCGGCCGCCAGAGCTCTGGCGCGTTGGCTGGTTGCAGAAATGCATTCCGGCTTTGGCGCCTTGCGCAGTGAATGCCCGATGCAGCTTTTTCGTCAATGGCAGGGATTTGCTGTCTCTGATGATGTGCAAGCCGATCTTGACCGGCTCGAAGTGCTTTGGACGTTGGCGCAAGAACGTTTTGGCGGGAAGGGCCCGTGGTTGTTTGGCGCTTATTGCCTTGCCGACGTGTTTTTTGCCCCGGTTGCGGCGCGGATTGCCGGATATGGCTTGCCGGTCGGTGACGTGGCGCAAAGCTATGTGCGCGCCCATCTCGCCGACCCGGCTTTCCGGACGTGGCGGGCCGAGGGCCTCAAGCGCAGCTATGATCCCGAGCCTTACGATCAGGGATTGCAAAGCGAGCCCTGGCCCGGTCCGGCCTGAATGGGCCAAGTCGGGGCAGGCGCGGTTAACCTTTCTTAAACCATCGGCGTGTTAACCATTTTGGGGAAAGTGGTTAATGGAGGCGACATGGTTGCCAAGGCCTATACTGTGGCATTTGAGGGCGTGGAGGCCCGCCAGGTCGAAGTGCAATGCGCCGTTGCTCCTGGTATGCCGGGCTTTTCGATTGTCGGCCTGCCGGACAAGGCGGTCCGCGAGGCCCGAGACCGGGTTTCGGCGGCGTTAACCTCCATGGCCATTGCGCTGCCGTCCAAAAAAATCACAATTAACCTTTCGCCCGCCAACATGCCGAAAGAAGGCTCGCATTTCGATCTGCCAATCGCTTTGGCGTTGCTCGCCGCAATTGAGATCCTGCCGCGTGATGCGGTCGAAGGCACACTGGCACTGGGCGAGCTGTCGCTGGACGGCGGGCTTGTCGGGGTGGTTGGTGCTTTGCCTGCGGCAATGGCTGCTGCGGAGCAGGAGCGCGCGTTGGTGTGCCCAAAGGCATGTGGCCCAGAGGCGGCCTGGGTCGGCGCGGCAGAGGTTTTGGCGGCGCCAACGCTTGCGGCAGTCATCGGTCATTTCTCCGGTCAGTCTCCGCTGGCGCTGGCTGCCCCCGGTGAGGTGGTTGGCGACGGCGGTCTGCGCGACCTGGCGGATGTCAAAGGCCAGGAGCGTGCGAAACGGGCCCTGGAAATTGCCGCCGCCGGGCGCCATCATTTGATGTTCGTGGGCTCTCCCGGGGCAGGCAAGTCGATGCTGGCCGCGCGCTTGCCGTCAATTCTACCGCCTCTTTCCCCTGCCGAGGCGTTGGAAACCTCGATGATACACTCCCTTGCCGGGCTGCTCGGAGAGGGCGGGATATCTCGGGCGCGTCCATTCCGTGAACCGCATCACACGGCGTCGATGGCGGCGATTGTCGGGGGCGGACGGGGGGCGCAGCCAGGTGAGATCAGCCTTGCCCATAATGGCGTGTTATTCTTGGACGAGTTTCCGGAGTTTTCCCGCCAGGTCCTGGAAACCCTGCGCCAGCCGATAGAAACTGGCGAGGTCGTTGTCGCTCGCGCCAATGCGCATATCCGCTACCCGTGCCGTTTCATGTTGGTCGCCGCTGCCAACCCTTGCAAATGCGGCCACCTTGCGGACCCGGCCCGTGCCTGTTCGCGTGCGCCGGTGTGCGGCGAAGATTATCTGGGCCGTATATCCGGCCCTTTGATGGATCGGTTTGACTTGCGCGTGGAGGTCCCGCCGGTGGCTTTCTGCGATCTTGATCTGGCGGAAAGCGCAGACACTTCCGCCCATGTGGCGGCGCGGGTGGCCGGGGCGCGTGCGGTGCAACAGGCGCGCTTTGACGGGATGTCCGGGATGCGCACGAATGCGGATGCCGAGGGCGCAGTGCTTGAAGAAATCGCTGCTCCGGACAGCGAGGGGCGCGCGTTTTTGAGCCGGGTCGCCGAGAGGTTTTCCCTGACCGCGCGCGGCTATCACCGGGTCCTGCGGGTGGCGCGCACGATTGCCGATCTTGACGGGGCCGCGCAGGTTTCAAAACGCCATGTCGCCGAGGCCGCCGGGTATCGGCTGGCAATAGGTAACCTGAACTAGGGTCAGGACCCATTAATCCTGCACGAAGGCGGCAATGCGTTCAAGCGCCTGTCGTGCCTCGGGCAACAATCCGTCAAAAAGCACCCAGACATGAGGCGTATCTGCCCACGCGTCCTCTGTAACCTGGCCACCCAAGCTGCGCAGGCGGGTGGCCATTCGACGGCTGTCATCGCGCAAGAGTTCGGCGGTGGAAAATTGCAGAAACACCGGCGGGGGAGAGGGGAACTCGGCCAAAAGTGGGGAAACTTGAGGGTCCTCGGGGCTGTGTCCGTTCAGGTACATATCGCGCACCATTTCCTTGCGGCTGGCGGGTAAAAGCGGATCACGGGTGGCATTTTCCACAAAGGAATCACCTTTGTAGCGAAAATCGGTCAGGGGCGAGAGCGCAAACAGCGCGCGGGGGGGACGCCCCTGCAGGCACAATTTGGAAAGCAACGCGAACGCAAGGCCACCGCCAGCTGAATCGCCGCCAAGAATGATGTCTTCTGGCGCGTAGCCGATGGCGTTCAGGTGGGAAAAGGCATTCTCCACATCCTTCAGGCCCGCGGGGAACGGATGTTCCGGGGCCAGCGCGTAGGTTGGGGCAAACACCTCCATCCCGCAGAGGCGGGACAGGCGCGCGAGCATTTTAGCGTGGGTTCGCGCGCTGCCGGCGACATAGCCGCCGCCGTGGATATACAGGATAACCCGGCGGCGTGTGGTCGGCAGGCGCGTGGGGCGATTGGCGATCCAAAGCGCGGTTTTGCCGTTGGCAAACGCAACGGGCAGCATGAGCGAAAGTGGGGGCGTGCGAAACACCAGCCGCGCGGTGCGGTTCAGGTGGCGCCGGGCTTCTTCTGGGTCGCGTAACCGCCCCAGCCGCGGTTTCACGAACAGACGCAAGAAAAGGTTGAGGAGGCGCAGGCGCAGGCTCATCGCAAGGTCATTGCGCCGCCTTGCGCGTCTCGATCGCCTTCCAGAGTCCGGCGGTTATGTTGGTGTCGTCAAAACGCTCAAGTTCAAGAATGCCTGTGGGAGAGGTGACGTTGATTTCGGTCAGATAGTCCCCAATCACGTCAATGCCGACAAAAATATGCCCGCGTTCGCGCAACAGCGGACCGATCCGGTCACAGATTTCGCGGTCGCGTTCGGTCATGGCGACCTTTTCCGGGCGCCCGCCCACATGCATGTTCGAACGGGTTTCCCCCGGCGCGGGGACACGGTTAATGGCGCCGACAGGGGTGCCGTCGATCAGGATGATCCGCTTGTCGCCGGCAGAAACGTCGGGCAGGAATTTCTGGGCGATCAGGGGTTCATTGTTGATGCCGGCGAACAGTTCATGCAGGCTGGAGATGTTGTGATCGTCCGGGCCAAGGCGGAAAACGCCGGCGCCGCCATTGCCGTAGAGCGGTTTGAGGATAATGTCACCATGGCGCGCCTTGAAGGCCCTGAGGGTTTCCAGATCCCGCGCGATCATGGTTGGCGGGGTCAGATCCGGGAAGCTGAGAACCAACAGTTTTTCCGGATGATTGCGCACCCAGAACGGATCATTCACTACCAGCGTTGCCGGGTG
>CAYSBG010000103.1:0-7037 GCA_964429125.1 uncultured Aliiroseovarius sp. | reverse complement strand
CGCATGCGACGCATCCTGCGCGCTGTCGCGCATGGTGCGATCATAGGCGGCGGCGATCAGCCGGGCAATCTCCGGGCTGGGGCCAACCTGCCCCGCGCCGTCTCGCGCCAACGGCGGCGCCTTCGCCCAGGCCAGCAGCGCCCCCAGCGCCGCGCCCATCGCCAGCGCGTCGGCCGCCACCGCGCCCAGCGCGCCGCCCATCCGCACAAAGGCAAAACACGCCTTGATCGCCCCGCCCTTGTCAAAGCGAAAAGTCCGGTATTGCTGCGCATCCGCCGCCTTGAGCCGGGCCAGCAGCACCGGCAGATCGGGCAGGATTTCCTGCAAGTCCGGCACCTCGGCCAATTCATCCCAGTCGCGAAAGAAAAACAGCATGTAATTGGCGCCCAACTCCGGGTCGGCCTCGCCCAACTCGGCCCCGGCAAGGCTGGTCACGGCCCTGATCGCCGCACGGATCACATCCAGCGTGGCGTCGTCCACGCCAAACACCACCGGCACGATGGCGCGCCCCCAGCGGGCAAAGGCATAGGTGCCATTGTCCGGGGTGAACAGGGTCTGAATATCCTCAGGCGTCACGTTTTGTTCCTTTCTCGCAGGGCTTAACCCAATGTTTACCGCAATCGGTGAAAAGGGGAAGGCAAAGGAGGGCATTCATGCGTATTGGATTGTTGGTACTTGGCCTGTGCAACGGATTGGCGGCAACATTTCTGGCGGTGCATTTCGGCGCCGGGCCGGGCGTCGCCGCGCTCCATTATGCCACTGCCAGCACGCTTTCGGTGCTTGGCGGCGCGGTGATCTGGACCAATCGTGCCCGCCTTATACGGATGCACCCTCGCGCCGGCGCACCGCCCCGACAACCCCCTGCCACGCATCCGGGACGAGCGCCCCCCCAAGCACCCGATCGGGATTGGTCGGCGGCGGCATAAGCACGCCTTCCAGACGGTGAAAGCCGAACCGGCCATAATACGGCGCGTCGCCAACCAACAACACCCGGTCGCCGGACAAGGGATGCCCGCGGGCAAGGGCCAGGGAATCGCGGATCAGAACCGCACCCAGCCCTTCGCCCTGCCGGGTCGGATGTACCGCGATCGGGCCAAGCAGCAAAGCCGGAGCCTTGCCGACCAGCACCGGCCAATACCGGATCGCCCCGGCCAGAACCCCTTGTCCATCGCGCGCCACCAGCGATAATCCCGAAACCGGCGCCACCCCGTCGCGCAGCCGATAGGACGACAGCGCCTCGCGTCCCGGAGCGAAACACAGGTCAAACAGCGCTTCTACTTCCCAGAAATCACCAGGCATTTCCGCATTAAGACTATACACCGGCGCCCTCATCGCTCAATCATGGCCCGGACAAGCCCCTAGCATGGGCCGACGCAGAGACCAAAGAGAAAGCTATGTTTTACGAGCCCAAAAACGGACACGGCTTACCGCATAACCCATTCAATGCGATTATCACGCCCCGCCCCATCGGCTGGATTTCCACCCGTGGCCGCGACGGGGCCGACAATCTGGCGCCTTACTCGTTCTTCAACGGGGCCGCTTATGAACCGCCACAGGTGATGTTTGCCACGACCGGCGCCAAGACAGACCGCGATCTGGGCAAGGATTCCCTGGACAACATCAATGAAACCAACGTGTTCTGTGTCAATGTGGTCGAGGAATCGGCGATGGAGGCAATGAATGTCTCGGCAGGCGCCTACGGGCGCGATGTGGATGAATTCGCCCGCGCGCAACTGGCGCGGGTGCAATGCTCGATGATCGACTGCGCCCGGGTCGCCAATGCCCCCGCTGCGCTGGAATGCCGCCTGACCCAAATCACCGAATTGCCCGGACAGGCCAACCATGTGGTATTTGGCGAGGTCATTGGCATTCACCTGCGCGACGATTGTCTGGTCGACGGTTTTTTTGACGTGACCCGGTTTCGTCCCCTGGCCCGCCTTGGCTATCGCGACTACTCGGTGATACGCGAGGTCATTACCTTGAAACGTCCCGGCGAATAGGACCTCAAACGCCAAGGGTGGGCAACACCCCCTCTGCCTCAATGGCCGCCCAGAATGCCTGTCTGCACCGAATAATCCGCGGCAATTCCGTAATCCGGATCGTCTTCACTGTCGACAATCAGATGCCCGGCCTTGCGTAACAGATCTTGGCAATCGCGACTCAAATGGCGCAATTGCAACTGCTTTCCCGCCGCCCCATAGCGGCTGGCCACCGCCTCTATCGCCTGCAACGCGGATTGGTCGACCACCCGGCTGTCGGCGAAATCAACCACCACATTTTCCGGGTCATTTTCCACGTCAAACAGCTCCAGAAACCCGCCCGCCGAGCCAAAGAACAATGGACCCTGAATGCGGTAAACCTTGCGCCCTTCGCCGCCATCATAGGTGTCGGCATGGATGCGTGCGGCATTGTTCCACGCATATGCCAACGCGGAAACAATGACCCCGACCACCACCGCAGTGGCCAGGTCTTCGTACACCGTTACCGCCGTCACCAAAAGGATGACAAACGCATCCATACGCGGAACCAGGCGCAGAATTTTAACCGAATTCCAGGCAAAAGTGCCGATCACAACCATGAACATCACCCCGACCAGCGCAGCCAGTGGGATCTGCTCGATCAACGGCGAGGCTGCAACGATGAACAACAGTAAAAACAGCGCTGCGAAGATGCCGGCTATGCGGGTACGGGCGCCCGATTTCACG
Source organism: uncultured Aliiroseovarius sp. (assembly GCA_964429125.1). Classification (GTDB taxonomy): domain Bacteria; phylum Pseudomonadota; class Alphaproteobacteria; order Rhodobacterales; family Rhodobacteraceae; genus JAAEUB01. The sequence goes on along the minus strand of CAYSBG010000103.1, from coordinate 4,332 downwards.
TTGATCATCGACTGGCCAATCATTGCACAGCCGCCCATGCCGCCGAAAAAACCGGTCACGGTGTTGGACACGCCCTGGGCAATGCATTCCTGCGAAGCCCCGCCGCGCCGTCCGGTCATCTCACCAACCAGATTGAGTGTCAGCAGGCTTTCGATCAAACCAATCGCCGCCAGGATCACCGCATAGGGGAAGATGATCGACAACGTCTCCCAGGAAAGCGGGACCATCGGCACATGCACCCGCGGAAAACCCCCTTTGATCGAGGCCAGATCCCCGACCCGTGGCACATCAATGCCAAAGCCGATCACCACCGCCGCGACCACGGCAATTCCCGCCAGCGGCGCCGGGATCAGCCGGGTGATTTTCGGCGTCAGCCAAATCACCGCCATGGTCAACCCGACCAGCCCCAACATCGCATAGAGCGGCACCCCGGAAAGCCATTGTCCGCCCGAGGCCCCATGGCCCGCTGCCTCGACCGAGCCGGGCACCTTGAATTGGGTCAATTGGGCCAGAAAGATCACGATGGCCAGGCCGTTGACAAAGCCCAGCATCACCGGATGCGGCACCAGGCGGATGAATTTTCCCCAATGCATGACCCCGGCAAATACCTGCAAAACCCCCATCAATACCACGGTGGCAAACAGGTATTCGACCCCATACTGGGCCACCAGGGCGACCATGACCACCGCCAACGCCCCGGTTGCGCCCGAGATCATCCCGGGCCGCCCGCCGATCAGCGCGGTGATCAGGCCGACCATAAACGCCGCATACAGCCCGACCAACGGATGCACGCCTGCGACAAATGAAAATGCCACCGCTTCGGGCACCAAAGCCAAGGCAACCGTCAGCCCGGCCAACACCTCGATGCGCAACCGCGCGGGCGTCAGGGCGTCATCCGGCGCAAGACGCAAATCAGGGCTGTAGTCGGATTCTTGTATACGGCGTGCAAAGCGCGCCAAAAGGGCTCGGGCCAAGGGTCACCTCGATGTGTGGATGCTGGTTTTGCCCGCCAATAGCGCGCACCGGCGATCCAGGCAAGGGGAATCCTGTTGAACTCCGGGGCCGCATTTGGCACCAGTGTCGGGTAAATCAGCAGGATCGGGGGGCCTTATGGACAGCACTGAAATCATCATCGGCGTGATCGGCGGCTCGGGATTATATGAAATTGCCGGGCTGGAAAATGCCGAATGGGTCACGGTCGCCAGCCCGTGGGGCACACCTTCGGACGCAGTGCTGACCGGCGTGCTGGACGGGGTTAAAATGGCCTTTTTGCCGCGCCACGGACGCGGCCATGTGCATAGCCCGACCACCATCCCCTATCGCGCCAATATCGACGCGATGAAACGCCTTGGTGTCACCGATCTGGTCAGCGTCTCCGCCTGTGGCAGCTTTCGCGACGAAATGGCGCCCGGGGATTTCGTCATTGTCGATCAATTCATCGACCGAACTTTTGCGCGCGAGAAAAGCTTCTTTGGTACAGGCCTGGTCGCCCATGTCAGCGTTGCGCATCCGACCTGCGCGCGCCTGTCGCAAGCCTGCCATGCCGCGGCCCGGGCGCAAGGCATCAAGGTGCATATGGGCGGCACCTATCTGGCCATGGAGGGTCCGCAGTTTTCCAGCATCGCGGAAAGCAAAATGTACCGCGAAAGCTGGGGGGCGGACGTGATCGGCATGACCAACATGCCTGAGGCAAAGCTCGCCCGCGAAGCCGAAATCTGCTACGCTTCGGTTGCCATGATCACCGATTACGACAGTTGGCATCCCGACCATGGTGCGGTCGATATCAGCGACATTATCGCCACCCTGACCGGCAATGCCGACAAGGCGCGCGGGCTGGTTTCACGCTTGCCCGCCTTGCTCGGCAATACGCGTGCGCCCTGTGCGCATCAGTGCGACCGGGCGCTGGAATATGCCCTTTTAACTGCCCCCGAGGCCCGCGATGCGACGTTGTTGGGCAAGCTTGACGCTGTTGCGGGGCGGGTCTTATGATATTGCCGTGAGAGTTATTCAGTCTGAAAGGAAATTTCCAATGAAATCGTTTTTGCTTGCGGCCGTGCTGCTTGCCCCGCTTCCCGCATTCGCCGATGGCTTCATCATGGGAGCCGGGCGTTGGACTTGCGCCAAGGTCGTTGAGGTCGCGGATGGGGAACATCTTGGCGATTATTTCCAGATGGGCGGTTGGATTTTCGGGTTCTGGAGCCGCGAAACCATTGATCAGGACAGCGCGTTCATCGACAAGATCGAAAATATCGGCGGTACCAAGATCTTTGATTTCACCGTTGATGCCTGTCGCAATGCCGACCCCGAAATGCTGCTGTTTCAGTTGACCCAGAAGATTATCGACAGCTCGAAATAGCCGGTGCGCCGGGTTTTGCTCCTTGGCGCAGATGGGTTCATTGGCCGTCAGATCGCTTTTTACCTACGCGCGGCCGGGTGGGACGTGCTGGCCTCGGCGCGGCGCACCAGCCGATTGCAGGCGATGGGGTTTGCCACGCTCAAGGCGGATCTGGCCGACCCCCAGACCCATGCCCCCCGGTTCTGGGCGCCACATTTGACCGGGCGCGACGTGGTCAATGCTGCGGGGTTGCTGCGCGGCGCCGCGCGGCGGCTGGAAGCGGTGCAGGTTCTGGCCCCGCGCGCCATATACGCCAGCATGAGCCCCGACGCACGCGGCGTGTTGATTTCGGCCACCGGGATCGACCACGGGGAAACAGACTTTGCCAGGGCCAAGTGCGCGGGCGAAGCCGAAGCCGGGCATAACATCACAATTCTGCGTCCTGGCCTGGTACTCGCCGATACGTCCTATGGCGGCTCGTCGCTGTTGCGCGCCATGGCGGCAATGCCGCTTGCCACGCCGGTTCTGGGCGACGGCGCGCAAGATTTCACGCCGCTCCATGCGGCCGACCTGGCCGGGATCGTCGCCGCCTGCCTGGAACGCGCGCCCGGCCCTGGACCCTTTGAGGTGGGCGGCCCCGAACATGTGGATCAGCGTGGGATGATATCGGCCCTGCGCAGCTGGCTTGGCTTGCGCCCGGTGCCGGTTCTGCATATCCCGATGGCCGTGGCGCGGACAATCGGGCGGTTGGGAGACCTCATGCGGCTCGGGCCGATTTCCGCGACCGCCGTTGAGCAGTTGCAACACGGGGTGGTGGCGGATGGAAGCAAAATCGCCGGCCTTGTCGAAGTCCCTCTCAGGCCGTTCTCCGAATTTGTCAACGCCCGCCCCGCGGGCAGCCAGGATTTATGGCATGCACGCCTTTACCTGATGCGCCCGCTTGTGCGGATTGTGCTGGCGGGCATGTGGCTGGTTTCCGGGCTGATCGGACTGGGGCTTTCGCCGGAGGCCTTCTTGCCTCTGATGCCCAAAGTCTTGCCAGACTCCGCGCTCATTGCCATGGCGCGGGCCGGGGGAATTGCCGATCTCGCCATTGCCGCCGCGCTGGTGCGTGGTTGGAGACCGCGCCTGATGGCCGGCGTCCAGGCGGCGCTGGTCGGCGCCTATACGATAGCCTTCACAGCTCTGGCGCCCGGCTTATGGCTGCTGCCGCTGGGCGGGTTGCTGAAAAACCTGCCAATTCTGGCGCTGATCGCCATCACGTCAATCCTTGAGGAGGAACGCTGATGGATTGGTATCTGCTGACCAAATATCTGCATATTCTAAGCTCAACATTGCTGTTTGGCACCGGCATGGGCACCGCGTTTCAGATGGTCTGGGCATGGCGGACGGGGCGTGTCGAGACCATCAACTCGGTAGCCTCCGGCGTGGTGGTTGCCGACTGGATCTTCACCACACCCGCCGGAATTTTCCAACCATTATCCGGGCTTACCCTTGTCTACCTGCAGGGGTATTCGCTGTGGGAGCCATGGCTGATCGCCACCTACGCCCTGTATGCGCTGGCATTCCTGTGCTGGGCACCGGTGGTGCATCTGCAAATGCGAATCCGCAACATGGCCGCCAGGTCGCTTACCGCCGGAACCCCGCTCCCCCAGGCCACGCACCGCGCGTTCCGCCTGTGGTTTGCCTTGGGCTGGCCGGCCTTTCTGGCGCTGTGCGTGGTATTCTGGCTGATGGTCACAAAGCCGCAGCTCTGGGGCTGATTGGCGATTGCCCGCGCGTACACAAGACGGTAGGGTCTTGCCGGCGCAGGGGTGGGGCATCTGCCTCGCCTTGAAACGCTAGGTCTGTTCACCGCGTCAGCCAGGCGCGAAAATCTTTGAGAACCCACATGAAAACCGTCAAAGACTACATCCGCACCATTGTCGATTTCCCTCAGGAGGGGATCATGTTTCGCGATGTCACCACGCTGTTTGCCGACCCGCGCGGGTTTCGCA
>CAYSBG010000102.1:0-7055 GCA_964429125.1 uncultured Aliiroseovarius sp. | reverse complement strand
GGAAGCGCGCGGCTTCATCCTTGGCGGGGCCATCGCCCACCAGCTTTCCCTTGGCTTTGTGCCGATCCGCAAGAAGGGCAAACTGCCCGGCGCCACCATTTCCGAGGCCTACACGCTGGAATATGGCGAGGCGGTGATGGAAATCCACGACGACGCCATCCAACCGGGCGAAAAAATCCTGGTGGTCGATGACCTGCTGGCCACTGGCGGCACCGCAGCGGCGGGGATCAAGCTGATCGAACGTCTGGGCGGCGAGATCGTCGGCTGCGCTTTTGTCATCGACCTGCCCGAGTTGGGCGGGCGGTCCGTGCTGGAAAAAATGGACATGGATGTACACATTCTGTGCGAATTCGACGGTGCGTAAACTTTTGGTAAACTTCCAAGCGATAAACAGGCCCTGCCCGTGGGAGCACGGGCGCTGCTTGTGCACATGTGTAACCACATTGCCGCGCCCTGCCTGTCACCCCGGGCAGGGCGCATTTTTCGCCCACGACTTGGCTAAAGCATGTCGCGCCTGATCAGATTCCGGCATTCGTCCGGTGGGGCGAGTCAGCGTTTGCGCAAGCAAACGCTGCCACAGCCCTGTCTGATCACGCAGCCTGGCTTTAGGGTTTGGCGATCACTACACGTTCCGTCACCACCGCATCGAGCGGCTGGTCGGTTGGTTCCAGCGGCAGGTTTTCCGCCTCCTGCGCCGCGAAAGCGAAACCCACCGCAGGGGTCGGCCGCATAGCCCGCAGCCCTTCCAGCGTCCGGTCATAAAACCCGCCGCCATAGCCCAGACGCCCGCCATTGCGGTCAAATGCGACCAGCGGCACGATCAGCACTTCCGGTTCAAGCCACGCGCCAGTTTCCGGCACTTTTGCCCCAAACGGCCCGTCGACCAGCACACAATCCGGGGTCCATGCGCGAAATCTCAATGGCTTGCCCGCCCCTTGGATCACCGGCACACAGACCGGGCCGAACCGGGCCATTTCCGCCATCACCCCCAGCGGGTCAATCTCGGTGCGGATTGGCATGTATCCGGCCAGCACCTTGCCCCTGTGCGGCACCAACCAGTCCAGCAGCCGCGCCCCGGCCCCGACCTGCCCTGCCCGGAATGCGGCTTTGCGCCGGGCGAACGCCGCCGCACGCGCCGCCTTTTTTACTTCGGCCAGGTTCATAGCAATAGCCACGCAGCCAAGCCGAGAAACGACAAAAACCCGACAACATCGGTAACAGTCGTAACGAACGCTCCCGAGGCCAACGCCGGATCAACGCCGATTTTTTCAAGCATCACCGGAATGCCGACCCCGGCCAGCCCGGCAACAAACAGGTTGATGATCATCGCCACGCCAATCACCACCCCCAGCATCGGCGTGCCAAACCAGAACACACCAACCAGCCCCATGATCACCGCAAATACCAGGCCGTTTACCAGCCCCACCAACGCCTCACGCCGGATCACCCGCCAGACATTGGCGCTGGACAAGTCCTTGGTAGCAATCGAGCGGACCGCAACGGTAAGGCTCTGGGTGCCCGCATTGCCGCCCATCGAGGCGACGATCGGCATCAACACCGCAAGGGCAACAAATTCAGCGATCACCGCGTCAAACTGGGCAATCACCATTGACGCCAAAATCGCCGTCACCAGGTTAACCGCCAGCCACGGCATCCGCCGACGCGTGGTTGCGATAACCCGGTCTGACAGGCTGCCTTCGCCGACCCCGGCCAGACGCATGATGTCTTCTTCGTGTTCCTCGGCCATGATGTCGACCGCATCGTCTATGGTGATCACCCCGACAAGGCGCCCGTCCTCGTCAACCACCGGGGCGCTGATCAGGTGATACTGGTTGAAGGCATAGGCCACCTCGGCCTCGTCCTGAAGCACCGGAATCGTCCTGAAACTGTCCTCGCCAATTTCCTTGAGCCCCACGTCCCGCGGGCTGCTCATCAATCGGCCAAGGGTCACATATCCGGTCGGGCTCATCCGCGGATTTACCAGCATGACGTGGTAGAATTGCTCTGGCAGATCGTCTTGCGACCGTAAATAATCAATGGTCTGCCCGACATCCCAATGCTCGGGCACCGCCACCAATTCGCGCTGCATCAGGCGCCCGGCGCTTTCCTCCGGATAGGTCAGCGATTGCTCGACCGCCACCCGGTCCGAGGCATCCAGCGCCTCCAGAACCGCGACCTGTTGGTGCTGGTCCAGGTCCTCGATCAGGTCGACAACGTCGTCTGTTTCCAGTTCGCGCACAGCGCCGGCCAGGGCTTCGCGCGGCAGGGCCTCGACCACTTCCTCGCGCAAACCCTCGTCAAGTTCGGCGAGGATTTCGCCATCAAATCCACCGGTTTGCAGGGCCACCAACGCCTGGCGCGTTTCCGGGTCAAGCTGCTCCAGAAGGTCGGCAATATCGGCCGGGTGCAACGATGCCAGCACCCGGGCAAGGGTCTCGACATCGCCCCGTTCGACCGCCTCTTCGACAAGGTCGAAAAGATCGTCTCTCAGCGCGTAGTCGCCCTCTTCCGTTTGGTCCGCCTGCGCGTGTTCGTCCAACATGCCCGCCCCTTTCGGATTTGCCTTGGTATAGGCGAAGCTGTTTCAAAAAAACAGAGCCAATCAATCGTTTACTGCCCGCAATCCAGTCGCTACCATTGCCACGGGTAAAAAGGCACGCGCGCAATGAAAATTCTTCTGGGTCAACTGCTTAGCTTTGAGGACTCGCCATTTTCAGGCGGGATCGAGGCAGCGCGCCTTGAAGGACACGGCGCCATTGTCATCGAACGCGGCATGATCCGCGACATGGGCGACGCCCGCGTTTTACGCGCCCGTTATCCGGTCGCGCCGGTCACCGATTACGGCGACGCCCTGCTCAGCGCCGGGTTTGTCGACGCCCATGCGCATTATCCGCAGACCGCGATCATCGCCTCCTGGGGCAAGCGGTTGATCGACTGGCTCAACACCTACACTTTCCCCGAAGAAGCCCGCTTTGGCGACCCTGGGCATGCCTGCGAAATCGCCGGGCGGTTCTTTGATCTGTCCCTGGCCCATGGCACCACGACCAGCTGTAGTTTTACCACCATCCATCCGAAAAGCGTTGAGGCGTTTTTCACCGAGGCCGCGCGGCGCGGCCTGCGGGCGCTGGCGGGCAAGACCTGCATGGACCGCAACGCGCCGAACAATCTGTGTGACACGGCGCAAAGCGCCTATGACGACAGCAAGGCGCTGCTGGAACAATGGCACGGGGTGGGCCGGCTATCTTATGTCATCACCCCGCGCTTTGCCCCGACCTCGACGCCGGAACAACTGGAAGCCTTGGGCGCGCTCTGGGCGGAAAACCCCGCCTGCCTGATGCAGACGCACCTGTCCGAACAGGTCGAGGAAATCGCCTGGGTCAAGGCACTGTTTCCCGAGGCGCGCGACTACCTGGACGTTTACGAGCGCTTTGGCCTGGCGGGTTCGGGCGCGCTGATGGGCCACGCCATCCACCTGAACGCGCGTGAACGCGCCGCCATTGCCGAACGTGACATCTCGCTGATCCATTGCCCGACCTCCAATACCTTCATCGGCTCGGGGCTTTTTGACATGGACGGGTTGGCGGGCGCCGGGCTGCGGGTTGGGCTGGCAACCGATGTCGGGGGCGGGTCCAACTTCTCGATGCTGCGCAGCATGGGTGCAGCATACGAGGTGGCGCAGCTGGCCGGGCGCGCCCTGCATCCGGCGGAATTGTGGTATCTGGCCACGGCCGGGTCGGCCCGCGCGCTGCACCTGGGTGACAAGATCGGCAACCTTGCACCAGGGATGGAGGCCGACATCGTGGTGATCGACCTGGCCTCGACCCCACAAATTGCCCAACGGGCCGCCCGGGCCGAGGATTTCTGGGAGCAGCTGTTTCCCACCATCATGATGGGCGACGACCGGGCGGTGCGCGCGGTCTATGTCGGCGGGGAAAAGGTTGACAGGAAACAGCCCGACTAACAGGTTGGGCGCATGTCTGTTCTGCTTGCCGCCCTTGCGCTCTGTTTCACAATCCTGCGCTTTTCCCCCGGGCCGCTGGGGGTGAACCTGGCCGGGGCCGGGCTGATCCTGACCGTGACCTTTGCCCATTACCGGCTGGAGGGGGCACGCGACCGGGACGAGATCATCGCCGGCCTGCTGCGTCCGCGCCGCCATTCACCCTATCGCAAAATGCTGCGCCGCCTGCTGGTCCGCCTGCGCCGGGGCTTGCGGCGGCATATGGCGCGGCAGGTTTCCGGCGCGGCGGCGGTGCGGTCGGCGCGGTCGACGCGGTCGGCGTTTTCCTGGGGGGTGCTGGATTTTGCCCTGCGCCTGGCCTTTGTCTATCCGATCCTGCTGGTCGTGCTGCAATGGGTCGCAACCGGGGCGGCGGTCGAGCTTGGCACGCTGCCATTGTTTCCGAGCGAATCCCGGCTTTGGCCCCGGCTGCTGGTGCTGCTACCGCTGGTCATGCTGGCGCTGCCGCGAATGCTGGTCCTGGCCGGACCAAAACCTTTGAAAAACTTCGTTCGGAGGTTTTCAGAGGTCGCAGGGGCAGTCGCATTAGCAGTCGCAGTCGCATTCGCAGTCGCAGGGGCGGCAGTCGCATTCGCAGGCGCATTCGCAGGCGCAGGCGCATTCGCAGGCGCAGGCGCAGTCGCAGGGGCAGTCGCAGCCGCATTCGCAGTCGTGGTCGCAGTCGCAGGCGCAGTCGCAGGCGCAGTCGCAGGCGCAAGCTCAAGCGCAGTCCTACTCGCCCATATCGCCTTGCTGCGCAGGGGCCGGGCCGGATTGGCCTATGGCGGGCTGATTGTCCTGGCCTATGCGGCGTTGCTGGGGATTTTGCGCTATGCGACGCTCGATCCCTCCCTGTTGTCGCTGCTGCTGTTCCTTGGGCTGCTGCCGCTGACCAATGCGCTGTTTGACTATCTGTCCTACGGCGCCACGCTGTGCCTGTTGCGCGCCGGGTTGGGGCGGGACTGGACGATCGGCGGTCTGCGCGCGGTCAGTTTTGCCCTGCTGGATATCCTTGTGGCGCTGGGGATGTTCACCCTGCTGGGCAGCGCGCTGATCGCGGTGATCGCCCTGGGCAACCGGATTGCTGCGGCGCCGATCCTGCCCCTGGCGCCGCTGCTGGCCGAGATGCAGGCGGGCCACGCGCCGTTCTGGGTGGTGGCGATGCTGTTTTCCACCGCCCTGCCAACGCTGTTGAATCTGGTACTGGCCGGGCTGGCGTTAACCCGCTTTGCGCCGATGGGCCTGCGAAAGTGGCTGGTCGGGCAGATCGAGGATGGACCGGACAGCAAAAAGGCAGCGCTATTCGCAGCATTGGGGCTTGGCAGCCTGTGGTTTCTGGCCGGGCTGCTGCCGTTGGGCGTGGTCGGCGGGGCGGGCTGGGCGTTGGGCGCGCATTATCCGGTGATCGGCGAGACCTATTTGCAGATTTTCGCCCATGTCGCGGCAATGTTTGGCGAGGGCAACGCGATTGGCCCTGGGCTATTGCCGAAAAACCCGGTGCGGTTTTGGGAGGTATAGGGGTTTCGCGGCGCTGACGCGCCACGACCGGGCGGGGGGCGCTGCCCCCCACACCCCCCGAGGTATTTGCACCAAGATGAAGGAGGTGAGAGCGTGTCGCGCCCAATCGAATTCGGCTGCGACAGGCCCTAGTTGGCCAGCCTTGCGGCGAGGTGGTTTTGACGTTTGATCACGCGGGGCAAATCAACGGTGATGAGGTGGTCATCGCGCACGATCTGGCGGCCTTCGACGAAGAGGTGACGGACCTTGCGCGGGCCGGCCAGCAGGAGCGCGGCCTTGTCCCAGCTACCGGCGGCCTCGATACCCGACGTATCCCAAATGGCGATATCGGCGCGTTTCCCGACGGCGATCTGGCCGGTATCGCTGCGCCCCAGGACCTCGGCACCGCCGCGCGTGGCGATGTAGAGCGCCTCACGGGGGCTCATCTGGTCGGCGCCATGGGCGACCCGTTGCAGCAGCATCGCCTGGCGGGCTTCGTCAATCAGATTGCCGCTGTCATTGCTGGCCGAACCATCAACGCCAAGGCCGACCTTGACGCCTGCGTCGCGCATTTGCCGCACCGGCGCGATGCCCGAGCCGAGGCGGCAATTGGAGCAGGGGCAATGGGCAACGCCGGTGCCGGTGCGGGCGAACAGGTCAATTTCCTGCCCGACCAGCTTGACGCAATGGGCGTGCCAGACATCATCGCCGGTCCAGCCCAGATCTTCTGCGTATTGCCCCGGGCGCATGCCAAATTTTTCCAGGGAATAGGCAATGTCCTGGTCATTTTCCGCCAGATGCGTGTGCAGCATGACACCTTTGTCCCGCGCCAAAATGGCGGAGTCGCGCATCAATTCGCGGCTGACGGAGAAAGGCGAGCATGGGGCGATGCCGACGCGCAGCATGGCGCCATCGGCGGGGTCGTGAAAGGCATCGATTACGCGGATTGAATCCTCCAGAATTGCCGCTTCATCCTCGACCAGGCTATCAGGGGGCAAGCCGCCATCGCTTTCGCCAATTGACATGGAACCACGGGTCGGATGGAACCGCAAGCCCACTTCCCGGGCCGCCTCAATCGTGTCATCAAGCCGGGATCCGTTGGGAAAAAGGTAGAGATGATCGCTAGTTAGCGCGCAACCGGACAAGGCGAGTTCGGCCAGACCGACCACCGCCGAAACGCGCATTTCCTCCGGACCAAAGCGCGCCCAGATCGGGTAGAGGGTCTGCAACCAGCCAAACAGAAGCGCGTCCTGCCCGCCGGGCACCGCACGGGTCAGGGTTTGGTACAGGTGGTGATGGGTGTTGACCAGGCCAGGGGTGACGACGCAGCCGCTGGCATCGACCACCTCGCCAACACTCTCCAGCCCCTTTCCAAGTGCGGCAATTTTGCCGCCGCGCAGCAAGACATCTGCGCCGGCCAGTTCAGACCCTGCATTATCCATAGTCAGGATGTGATCGGCGTTTCGGATCAGTATTTCAGTCATGCCCTTGCTCCACCCCCCTCAGGACATGGCACGCGGGGTGGAAAAGGGGCTAAAGAACCACCGCCCGGCAAGACTAG
>CAYSBG010000101.1:0-7112 GCA_964429125.1 uncultured Aliiroseovarius sp. | reverse complement strand
GTTCCTATCATCTGCAAGAGGCCGGTGCGACCCCTGAGGAGGAGCTTTCCTTTGCGCTCGCCACCGCCACCGCCGTGCTGGACGACCTGCAAGGCAAGGTCCCGGCCGAGGATTTCCCGGCCATGGTCGGCCGCATCAGCTTTTTCGTCAATGCCGGCATCCGCTTTGTTACCGAAATGTGCAAAATGCGCGCCTTTACCGAGCTGTGGGATGAGATCACCGCCGAACGATACGGCATCGAAAACCCGCGCTTTCGCCGCTTCCGGTATGGGGTGCAGGTCAATTCGCTGGGTCTGACCGAGCAGCAGCCGGAAAACAACGTCTATCGCATCCTGATCGAAATGCTGGCAGTGACGCTTTCCAAAAATGCCCGGGCCCGCGCCGTGCAACTCCCGGCCTGGAACGAAGCCCTGGGCCTGCCACGCCCTTGGGACCAGCAATGGTCGATGCGCATGCAGCAAATATTGGCATACGAGACCGACCTGCTTGAATATGGCGACCTGTTTGACAACAACCCGGTGGTCGACGCCAAGGTCGCGGCCCTCAAGGAAGGCGCGCGCGCGGAATTGGCGCAGATTGACGCCATGGGCGGTGCGGTTGGTGCCATCGGCTATATGAAGGGTCGCCTGGTCGAAAGCAACGCCGCGCGCATTGCCCGCATTGAATCGGGCGCAACCACTGTTGTTGGCGTCAATCGCTGGGCCGAGGGTGAGGAAAGCCCGCTGGGTACCGGCGAGGGCGCGATCATGCAGGTTGATCCGAAAGCCGAGGCCGAACAGATCGCCCGCCTGCAAGACTGGCGCGCCGCGCGCGACAATGCCGCCGTGGCCACCGCTCTTGCCACATTGCGCGCCGCCGCCCGCTCCGGCGCCAATATAATGGAACCTTCGATTGCCGCAGCCAGGGCAGGCGTCACAACCGGCGAATGGGCCAGCGTCATCCGCGAAGTTTTCGGCGAATACCGCGCGCCCACCGGGGTCGGTAAAAGCCCTTCAAACCGCACCGAAGGGCTGGATGAAATCCGTACCGAGGTCGACGCGGTCAGTGACAAGTTGGGCCACCGCCTGCGGTTCCTGATGGGCAAGCCGGGGCTGGACGGTCATTCCAACGGCGCCGAACAAATCGCCGCGCGCGCCCGCGACGTGGGCATGGATATCACCTATGACGGTATCCGCTTTACGCCCGAGGCGTTGGTGGCGGCAGCGCGCAAAGGAGCGGACGTGCTGGGCCTGTCGATCCTGTCTGGCTCCCACCTGCCGCTGGTGCAGGAAGTGCTGGAGCGCCTGCGCGCCGAAGAACTGGACGTGCCTGTGGTCGTCGGCGGCATCATCCCCGACGCCGATGCCGATACCTTGCGCGAAATGGGCGTGGCGCGCATCTACACGCCCAAGGATTACGAACTGAATGCGATCATGCACGACATTGTCGGGCTGGTGGATCCTATTGCCTGACGATGTTGCCGGAGAAGGTGCGCGCCTCCCAATTGATGCTGCCAAGGGTGAAAACCGCGCCAGTTTGTTGAAGCGCGAAGCTCTGTCCGGATCCCAACATCTGAACCGAACCCGCAACCGGATAAACGAACACGACGTCCTTCTGATAGGAGCGGTTCGACATGCGGAGCGTCGCCAAAGGCGTTGCGCCGTCGCACAGTAGCGCACCATCGGTAAACTGAATGCCGACCTTTGGGGCGTTCGCGGGGACATCAAGGCAGGTATCCGCAGCGATTTCCAACCGCCCGCCGCTGGTCTGCGCGGCTGTCGTGGTGCTGACATATTCCCGAATGCCCGGCGTGCCGGCAGGGCCGCGTGGTCCGGTGGCACCTACTGCACCAGGCGGGCCAGGTGGACCTTGCGGGCCTTGGGCCCCTGTTGCTCCTTGCGGCCCTGCTGGCCCGGCGTCCCCTTTGGCGCCCATCGGCCCGGCTGGTCCCGTTGGTCCCTGCGGCCCGGCCGGGCCAGGTGGACCTCGCAACGCATCTCCTCGGCTGGCAAAGAGCGCTTCGGCCACCGCTTCGGCACTGGCCGCACTACCGGCCTCGGGCAATGCTGCGATCACCCCCCGCAGCGATTCCAGCTCATCCTCCAGAGCCGCCACACGTTCACTAACCGGCAGACTTGCGCGAAGATCGTCTATGCCGCTATCAATCTCTGCAAGTTTCCCGCGCAAATCCTGCTGGATCAACTCCAGTTCCTTGATCCGCTCGACATATTGGTTGTCGTTCAGGTCCGCGGCACTGTCCGTGGCCAGCTTTGCCCCACCAAAACCACCGATAGCACCAATGAAGGCAGCGCCGAGTGTGGCCGCGAGGCCGGTTTTATTGGTCATTTGCACCCCCCCAGTTCAATTTCGTCACCCATATCACCATTGCCGGATGTTTGCGTCAATGCCTGACAGGCCTCAGGGTTCTCAAAGACCGATGATAAACACCCCATGCAAGCCCGCCGGATCCGCAGCTGGTGCCCCCCCGCCCAGGCGAAAACGCCCCTTTTCAACGAAAATACCCATTGCGACCGGTAAGAACACGGTTGACGGGCCGGCGGGAAACCTGCGTGTTCACACTTGGGGTTTTCTTGGCCTGACTCTCGTGGAGAGCCTGGATGAAAAAGGAAAAAACCTATGGCGCATAAAGCATGGGTCTATGAAACAAGCTTGCGAACGGCGGCATTCGGTGAAACCTACTCTGCAACAATGCGGGCGTTCAGGAAGGCAGCCACGCGATATGACAAATCCGCTGCGGCCATGTCGCCAATTGGCCCCTTTTTGCCACACGCATCGCTTCAAGATGCATGTCCACAGGCCCTAAGCCGGGTCGTTCAACACCCCTTCAAACTCGCGCCATTCGCCTTTGCTCATGCCAGAATTCTCCTGCGTCACCTTTTCCCCCTTCAGCATCCGGCGCAGGCAATCCAGCGCCTTGCCGGACAGGTTCACCCCGCCCATGCGATAGTCTTCGAACGCTGCGTAGGCAAACGGCACCCAATCGGCGACGATCTTGCAGATTTCCTCGGCATAGACGCGAATCTCGTATTGTGCATGGGCATCGGCGCGCAGGCGCAGAAAGTGGAACAGGTTGTGCAGATCGACCTTCCAATACCATTGTGTATAGATGTTGGCCGGCAGGTTCATCCGCGCCAACTCGCGCGCCAGACCTTGCTGGCCATCCTGCGAAATCATCCTTTGGTAATTGTCATAGGCCCGGTTGGCGTCGCCCTTGAGCCCCCCCAGCACGCGGGCCGCCTCTTCGCCCTCCAGCACCGCGCCGCGGCCCTGGTTGTTGATCACGCTTTGCGCGGCCACATGCTCCGGCGCCGGAATGTAAAACTCCCGGTCCAGGATCGAATAACGCGCGCTATATTCGTTCACATTCGCAGTGCGATGGCGGATCCACTGGCGCGCCACAAACACCGGCAGCTTCACATGCAGCTTGATCTCGCACATCTCGAACGGGGTCGAATGCCAGTGCCGCATCAGGTAACGGATCAGCCCTTCGTCATTTGTTACCGACTTGGTCCCCTTGCCATAAGATACGCGCGCCGCCTGGCAAATCGCCGCATCATCGCCCATATAGTCAATGACCCGCACGAACCCGTGGTCCAGCACTTCGCGCGCGTTATAAAGGTGCGCTTCCATTCCCGGACTAACCGCGCGCAAGGTGTTTTGCCCGCTGGCGCGTAGTTCTTTTATCTCGGCAAGTTGCTCCGGCGTCAGGCTCATGAACGAATCCCCCAGTTTGGTTTGGCCCCACTATATATTGTGTCTACGCCGCACGCACACCCTTTCCTTCGGAACAAGCTCTGCTAATCTACGGCCAGAAAACAGGAGAACGCATATGAAAATCCGCTATCTGCACACTATGGTCCGGGTTAGCGACCTTGAGAAGACCATGGCGTTTTTTGAACTTCTGGGCCTCAAACAGACCCGGCGAAATGACTACGATAACGGCCGCTTCACCTTGGTTTTCATGGCGCCTCCGGGGCAGGAGGAATGTCCGGTCGAACTCACATGGAACTGGGATGGCGACGCGGGCCTGCCCGCCGATAGCCGCCATTTCGGCCACCTCGCATATGACGTCGAGGACATCTATGCCATGTGCCAACATCTGATGGACAACGGAGTAACCATCAACCGCCCGCCCCATGACGGCCGCATGGCCTTCGTCCGCTCGCCAGATAATATCTCGATCGAGTTGCTGCAAATGGGCGGTGCAAAAGAACCACAGGAGCCATGGGCCAGCATGAAAAATACCGGCCATTGGTAGGCTTCATCTTGGGCTCAATACCTCGGGGGTCTGGGGGCAGCGCCCCCAGGCGGTCGCGGTGCGAAAGCACCGCGAAACCGCCTGAAGCGTTTCGAGATCAAGTTGACATACACCTTGATCTCGAAATACTTTAACTCCCCCGGTAGGTCGAATACCCGTAAGGCGACAGCAACAATGGCACATGATAATGCGCCTCCACGTCACTCATGCCAAATCGGATCGGCACGTCTTCCAGAAACAAGGGTTCCGCTCCGGCCTGCCCGGTGGTCCGCAAATAATCGCCGGCCTGAAAAATCAGCTCATAGACGCCAACAGCAAAGCCATCCTGCGGCAAGATCGGCGTGTCCGTGCGCCCATCTGCATTGGTTTCCATCTGCGCCAACGCAACGCGCGCTTCGCCGTCACATCGGAACAAAGTGATACGCAAGCCCGCCGCAGGCAGGCCACGCGCGGTATCCAATACATGGGTCGTCAGAAATCCATTGGCCATTCATTCCTCCCTTTTCACCAGCTTGCCAAAGCCCGCGGGAAAAAGCGAGGGGCATGGAGCGGCCAGAAACTCTATCTTGGTTTTTTTGATAATAAATGGTTACTTATAGGATATTCTGTAAAGAGAGCTTGGAACAGGAAGCCCACAATGAGATATCCCCGCGACATGCTGGGTCATGGCGTTTCGCCCCCGGACCCAAAATGGCCCGGAGATGCGCGTATCGCTGTGCAGTTCGTGCTGAATTATGAGGAGGGCGGCGAAAACTGCGTTTTGCATGGCGATGCCGCCTCCGAGGCATTTTTGTCCGATATCCCCGGCGCCGCCCAATGGCCGGGCCAGCGGCATTGGAACATGGAATCGATCTATGAATACGGTGCCCGCGCCGGATTCTGGCGCCTGCATCGCCTGTTCACCAAGGCCGGAATCCCGCTCACCATTTACGCCGTCGCCACCGCGCTTGCCCGCAACCCGTCACAGGTCGCAGCCATGCAGGAAGCGGGCTGGGAAATTGCCAGCCACGGGCTCAAGTGGGTCGAGCACAAGGACATGGCCGAGGCCGACGAACGCGCCGCCATATCCGAGGCGTTGCGCCTGCACGAAGAGGTGGTCGGCACGCCCGCGCGTGGTTGGTACACCGGGCGCTGCTCGGCCAATACCGTGCGTCTGGCCGCTGAAACCGGGGCGCTCGATTACATCTCGGACACCTATGACGACGACCTGCCTTATTGGCTCGAGGTGGGCGAACGTGACCAGTTGATCATCCCCTATACGCTCGAAGCCAACGACATGCGTTTTGCCACCAGCCCCGGCTGGATCACCGGCGCGCAATTCGAAAGCTACCTGCGCGATGCGTTCGATGTTCTCTACGCCGAAGGGCTGGAAGGGGCGCCAAAGATGATGACCATCGGCCTGCACAACCGGCTGATCGGGCGGCCAGGAAAGATCGCTGGCCTTATGCGCTTTATCAAACATATTCAAAGCCATGAGGGGGTATGGACCCCGCGGCGCATCGACATCGCCCACCATTGGGCAACCCACCACCCCCACCATCGGCGCGAACGGCCCAGCGCCATGGACAAGGCGCGGTTTGTTGCGAAATTCGGCGGTATTTATGAGCATTCCCCCTGGATTGCCGAGCGCGCGCATGGGCTGGAGCTTGGCCCTGCACATGACAACGCGACCGGGCTGGCCAACGCTTTGGCGCGCATGTTCCGCAGCGCCAGCAGCGACGAGCGCCTGGGCGTTCTACGCGCTCATCCGGACCTTGCCGGCAAGCTGGCCGCCGCCAAGCGCCTGACCGAGGAAAGCACCTCTGAGCAGGCCAGCGCCGGGCTGGATGCGCTTACCGACGCGCAGCGCAGACGTTTCCAGGAATTGAACCGGGCCTATGTCGCCAAACACGGCTTTCCGTTCATTATCGCCGTGCGCGATCACGACAAGGCCGGGATCCTGGCCGCCTTTGAACGACGCCTCGACAATGACAGCGCCGCCGAGTTTGCCGAGGCCTGCCGCCAGGTCGAACGCATCGCTGCCCTGCGGCTAAAGGAAATCCTGCCATGAACGCACCGATGTCCCCGCCCCGTTCCTATGCCTTCCCCCCCGGCGGCCTGCCTGACCCGGGCGCCAACCCCGAAGGCCGGGCGGTATTCACGCCGGCCTACGCTTTCCTGCCCGCCGACACGATGCGCGATATCGTGACCACCAACCTGCCCTATTGGCGGGACGCCCGGTTCTGGATCATCGCCCGCCCCATGAGCGGTTTTGCCGAAACGTTTGCCCAATATGCGGTCGAAGTCGCGCCCGGCGGTGGGTCCGAAATGCCCGAGCCCGATTTGGGTGCCGAGGCGGTGCTGCTGATTGCTGCGGGCACCGGCGCTCTCACGATTGCCGGCACAAAGCACGCACTAACCCCGGGAACCTACGCCTTTATCCCCCCGGACACGTCGTGGTCGATTACCAACACCGGCACCACGCCCCTGCAATTTCACTGGATCCGCAAGCGGTATCAACCCGTTGCCGGTGTCACGCCACCTGCCGCCTTTGTCACCAATGACGCCGATCACACGCCGGTGCCAATGCCGATCACCGACAAATGGGCCACCACGCGTTTTGTCGACCCCACCGACATGGCCCACGACATGCATGTGAATATTGTCACCTTTCAGCCGGGAGGGCGCATCCCCTTTGCCGAAACCCACAATATGGAACACGGGCTTTATGTGCTGGAAGGCTCGGCACGCTATTTGCTCAACCAGGACTGGGTCGAGGTCGGGCCCGGCGATTTCATGTGGCTGCGCGCCTTTTGTCCGCAAGCCTGCATTGCCACCGGCATCGGGCCGTTTCGCTATTTGCTATACAAGGATA
>CAYSBG010000100.1:0-7160 GCA_964429125.1 uncultured Aliiroseovarius sp. | reverse complement strand
AGAAAGGTTACAGCTGCGCGTCGAACGAGGCCAGCTATGCAGGCTACATCCTGCGCACATGCGCATTGATGTCATCAATCTGTTCGATAGCTGAGTCGCTTGTTGCAAACCTGTTGGCAAAAGCAAGACCACTGCAGATTGCTTCACCCGGGTTCAACAAAAACCCGTCCTTCCCCGGCGATCATGTCTCCAATAATGGCCGCATCGTGTCCCGCCGCTTCCAGGTCGCCGACAAGCGATTGCGCCACCTTGTTCGGGACAGCCGCCAGCATACCGCCCGCAGTCTGTGGATCATGCAGCAAAACCGCCCGCGCGCCCGCCGCCCCTGCCACCGGCGCCGCCCGATTGTTGGCCATCCAAATCGTAGAACGATGCCCGGCCTCTACCATCTCCAGCGCCCCGGGATAGGTCGGCACCGCGTCCAGCTCCAGCCGCGCGTCCAATGCGGACGCCCGACACATCCCCTGCAAATGCCCCGCCAGGCCAAACCCGGTCACATCGGTCATCGCCCGCGCCCCGGCCTCTGCCAGCAGCCGTGCCGCATCGCCTTGCGGCTGCGCCATGCGCGCCAACAGTTCGGCCACATCGCGCCCATCGGCCGCCCCTTGCATTTCGGCCGCCAGCAACGTGCCGCTGCCAATAGGCCGGCTCAGGATCAAAACATCCCCGGCCTGTGCCCCGGACAGCATCAATGGCGTGCGGTCAAGCAATCCGGTCAGGCTCAGTCCGATGCTCATTTCAGCACCCATTGCCGAGTGGCCGCCGACGATCTCGACACCCTGGCCGTTCAGAACATCCGCCATCGCCGCCAGAATCTCGTCCATCGAGCGGGCCTGCAAAGCCTCGCTCATGCGCGGCAAGGTCACCGACAAAAGCGCGGCCTGCGGTGCTGCGCCCATCGCCCAGATATCGCCCAGCGCATGCACGGCCGCAATGCGCGCCAGCAACGCATGGTCGTTGGTGAAGGCGCGCAGATGATCGGTGGTCAACACTTGGCGAACGCCCTTTTCCAGCGCCAGAACCGCAGCGTCATCGCCGGGCGCGCTCCGCACATCCGCACGGCCCACCTTGGGCAGATGCGTCAATGCCCGGGCCAAGGTTCCGGGGCCCACCTTGGAGCCGCAACCGCCACATAATGGCCGGTCCGTCGCCCCCCCCTCGGCTTGCAGAACCCGCGCCACATGCGGCGCCAGAGGCGCGGTGGCCATGGCTGGCAAAGAATGGAATTTCTCCATGAATTTCAAGTCTATCCGGTTTTTCCACCGCCACAACGCAGGCCCGGCAACCGCGCGGCCCCATTTCTCGACAATGGCGTTTTTTCCGCCCAGCGAGATGAGCTTCAGATAGTACTTCTGCGGGTTGAACCGACGCATTTTTGCGCCGGTCACCGCCGCGCCAAGGTTGCGGTACAATACCGGCGCCGCACGCACGGCAAATACCCCGGCCTTGGGGCGCGGCGCGTGGCTCATGTGCGCGCAATCCCCGGCGGCAAACAAATTCCGGTGCCCCTCGACCTGCAAATCGGGGCCGACTTTCACGAACCCGTCCCGGGTCACAGGCAATGGCGCGCGGGCCAGCCAGCCATGTGCCCGCGCCCCGGCCGCCCCAAGGGTAAAGCTGCTGGCAACCACGCGCCCGTCGGCAAGATGCACTGCATCGCTATCAATGCGCACCGGCGTGGCATTGACCAGCACCTGGACGCCCAATCCATCCATCGCCCGGTGCAGCGCCTTTCTGGCACCGGGATTTGCGCTGGCAATGACCGGCCCGGCCTCTATCAGGCTGACCTTTGCCGAAATCCCTGCGGCCCGCAGGGCATAGGCCATCGCCAGTGCCAACTCGGCCCCGGCAATGCCTCCGCCAATTACGGCGACCTCTGCGGCAACCTTGCCGGCAAGGGCACGCGCGCGAAAATCCTCCCAGCGTTCGGCATAGAGATCGAGCGGTTTCGCCCCGGTTCCGTGTTCGGAAAACCCTTCTATTTCCGGCATTTGCGCGTGTATGCCAATGTCGATAGAAGCCACATCCCAGGCGATCTCTCGCCCCCCGGAAACGCGCACCAATCCCGCGGCCGGGTCAATCATCTCCGCATGACCCAGCACCAGCCGCGCCCCGGCGAACCGCGCCAGCTTGACCAGGTCGATCTCCAGCGATTCCCGCGAATAATGCCCGGCGATATAGCCCGGCAGCATCCCCGAATACGGAGCCGTCGGATGCGGATTGATCAGTGTCAGCCGCACCCCCTCCACCGGCTTCATCCCCCACATCCGCGCCACCAGCGCATGGGTATGCCCACCGCCGATCAGCACCAGATCACGTACAAGAACAGAGCTTTTTTGCATGGCTTGCTTTCATCTGAAACACGCGCTTCTCTAGCGTCAAACCACCGCCAGCGCCAGTGCCGGTTTGCAGCCGCGCCCCTGTGAGCACCCAGCAGAAGGCGCCCGCACATTACCATATCGGCCGGCCAGACCGATCCCCGGCGCCAGGCAGCCGGACCCAGGGTTAAAGATCCATTTTCTTGAGCATCCGGTAGGTGTTGCGTTCGCTCATTCCCAAAGCGCGGGCCAGCTGTTTGCGGTTGCCGCCATTGGTGTCCAGCAACAGGCGCACATAGGTGTCGCGGATTTCTTCCAGCGTCGGCTGGTGATCGAATTGCAGCACCACCCCGGATTCATTTGCCAGGGCAGGCAGCCCGGCTGAATGGCTGGGCAGGGCCAGATGCTCGGGCGCGATCATTTCGGCCCCGGCCGACATGATCACCCCACGCTCAATCGCATTGCGCAATTCACGCACATTGCCCGGCCAGTCATAGCTTTCCAGCGCCGCGATGGTTTCGGGGGCAAATCGCTTGGCAACCGAGCGATGAAAACTGCGGCTCTCCAGGAAATGCCCGGCCAGCGCCAACACGTCGGATTTGCGTGCGCGCAGGGGCTGCATCGGAATGCGAAGCGACGAAAGCAGGTAGAACAATTCGCTTTTGAAATGGCTGTGCAGCGCCATATTTTCCAAATCTGCCCCGGTCGCTGCCAGAAACCGCGCGGCCGAAGGCAGCGACGCCGTCGCCCCCAATGGCCGATAGGTTCCCGCCTCCATCACCCGCAGTAATTTGGACTGCATTGCCGGGGCTAACTGGTCAATATCATTGAGGAAAATCGTGCCGCCCCCGACGGCGCCGATCAACCCCTCCTGCACGTTGTTGCGGCCTTCCTCCAGGCCGAACAGGTCGGACTCGCCCAGGCTTTCGTCGCAATCCACGGCAATAAACCGGCCATTGGCGCGGGGGCTTTGCGCGTGAATTGCCGCGGCAACCGTGCCCTTGCCCACGCCGCTTTCGCCACTGATCAACACCGGCGTATCCGCCTTGGCAAAGATCGATACCAACCGGCGGAGCTCGATGGTTTCTGCGCTATCCCCGACCAGATCATAGGGCGTGCTTTGACGTGCCTGGGCCTGCCAGAACGCAAGGTCGCGTTTAAGCGCCATGGTTTCGAAGAACCGGGTCAGGGTCAGTTCCAGGTTCTGCGGCGAAACCGGCTTGACCAGAAATTCGGTCGCCCCGGCCTTGACCGCATTCACCGCCTGCGCAATCGAGCCATAGGCGGTGAGGATCATCACCGCGCTATATTCGCGCAGTTCAGGCAAAAAGGTCATCCCGTCCGTGTCTGGCAAACGGATGTCAAGGATTGCCAGGTCCGGGGTGAATTCGCGCAGCACTTCCAGCGTTTCCTCGCGCGAACCCGCCGCGCGGGCGGTATAGCCCAGCCGCCGGACCTGATCCAGCATCAGCCTGTTTAGCGTTTTATCGTCTTCAATCAACAAGATACGATGATGTGATTTGTCAGCGTTCATCTGCCCTCTCTGGCTCCGGCCTATCGGCGTCCGGAAAATAAACTGCAAAGGTGCTGCCCTTGCCCAGGGTGCTTTCGACCTGGATTTTGGCGTTGTTGCGCTCAAGAATGGCGGTGACAATCGACAGGCCCAGCCCGCGACCGGCCGAGGCATCTGCCCGGCGCGACCAGAACGGCATGAAGATATTGTCCAGATCGCCCGGCGCGATCCCCACGCCCTCATCGCGCAGTTCCAGCAGCACCGCCCCATCCTGGTGCTGCGTGCTGATCCACAGGTTTCCGCCGCGGGGCATGGCGTGGATGGCGTTCATCGCCAGATTGACCACCAGCATGCGAATATCGCTGTCCGAGCCCAAAATCCGTGTCTGCGCGTCCAGATCCAGATGAATTTCGACCCGCTTGCGCGCAGCCTCAAAGGTCAGCAGGGCGACGACTTCCGGCACCACATGATCCAGCGCAATCAAGGCCCCGTTATCGCCGGTCGGCGCGCTAAGCAGCAACAGGCTGTCGGTAATACGAATGCAATTCTGTATCTCGCTGCGGATTGCCTCGAAATAATCCAGATCCCCGGCCGTCTGTCCGGTGCGCATATCTTCCTGTAACGCCGTCAGCCCCAGGTCGATCGACGAAAGCGGGTTATATATTTCGTGGGCCACCCCCGCCGCCAGCAGGCCAATCTCTGACAGGCGCTGTTGTTGGGAAATCTTCGCCTGTTCGTCCAGGTTTCGGATGCTTTCGACCACGCAGGCGACGTTTTCGCCGTCAATGATCATTTCGACCGGGGCAGAGGATACCTCCACATAAAACGAGCTGCCATCCGGGCGTTTGTACTGGTCCTGACAGGTCATCGGTTGCCCGCCCTTTTGGCACATTTCTGCCACCGGGCAGCATACCAACGTATGGGCGCATTGACTGTCGCGCCCATGGCTTGACGTATAGCAGGATGCCCCCAGAACCGCCTCCATGTCCTGCCCGACCAGCGCGCAATAGGCGGCGTTGGCCTTGAGAATGCGAAAGTTCTCGTCAATGACCCGGATGCCGTCCGGGATCGCATCAATCAGGCCTTGCAGAAAATGCGCGGTTTCTTCCTGGCGGGCATGTGCCGCCTCGATCCGCCCGGACATGTTGTTGAATGCAGCGCCCAGCCGGGCGATCTCGTCACACCCTGCCACGTCCACCCGCGCGCTGTACTCTTCGCGCGAAAGCGCAGCGGTGGCGTGTTCGACCTGGCGAAGCGGCCCAACCACCAGACGCACCAGCGCAAACCACATGCCCAGGCACACCGTCAAGACAATTGCCAGGCCCAACGCCCCCAGCTTCAGGGTCGAGGCCCGCGCGTCGGCGCGGATAGAGGCGGCGGCATAGTCAACCACCAGCAAGCCGTTGACCGGATGCTCGGTCATTTTTCCATGACATTGTTGACATGGCGTCTGATTGTGTACCGGGTTGACACTGCGCAAAACCTCGCCGGTTGCGTCTTGCAAAAATGCCGATTGCCGCTCGGAACTGACCAGCGCCGCGCGGGTCAGGTCGGTTGCCAGGACCTTGCCCAGCGGTTCAAGGTCGGAGGAAAACCGCACCTCAAGATCCGGGTTCAGGATCATCACCCGGGCAATGTCTTCCTGCGCACCAAGGTCGGTCAAAATCGCCTCAAGCCCGGGGATATCCCGCTTGAGCATGGCATTTTCCAACGCCGCCTGCAGCAGCCGGTTGATCTGCATCGACGCGCGCGCATGTTCATTGACCAGGCGGTTTTGATAAAACCCGCTGACCAGCATGAGAAACAGCGCCGAGACCGCGACCATCAACCCACCGATCGCCAGAACCAGCTTGCGTTGCAGGCTGGTGCCGATCCATTTGTGCAAGATCAGGAACGGCGCAAACATGCTCACTCCAGCACCACGAACAGCTTTTTGTGGTGCCCGGTCTGGTGGCAAATCCGGCACAGGCCATCCGCAGGCGGCGAGGGCAGGGTGGTGCGTGTCAGCGCACCGCACGCGCGGCATTGAAATGCTACCAGCGCGATATCCGCCGCCTTTCCGGCCATTTCACACACATCAACCGCCATTTCCTCACAGATATCCTCGCATAGGGCGCACCCGGTACACCGCGCCGGTACCGCCCTATAGAACAGATCGCCCGAAGCCGCCTTGATCACGGTCAACGCCTGGTGCGGGCAGACATTCACGCAATCGTCGCAGCCGGTGCAAAGTGCGGGATCAATGCGTGGCGAAAACGGATAGGTATCTCCCGCATCCGCCAGAAACGCTGGCAAAGCCACCCCGGTTGCTTCCCCCTCAGGTTCTTCGACAAAATGGCGCAACAAGGCGCGTTTGCCGGCATCCTCGGGCATTTCCGCCGCATCCATCCAGCTGCGCGCCACCTCTGGGCTAACACGGTGCAGCGCGAACCCCGTCTGGCCCCGCGCCTTTGCCAAGGCGTTGAAATCCTTGATCCTTGCGGCCACACCCTGAAGCGGTGGCGCTTTGTGTGGCGCACATTTCCCCGGCGCCACCAGCAAGACCCGCACCCCTTCGCCCCATAATCTGGCCAATTCCACCAGGCCCAGCGCATGGACCGGTGGCAAAAACAACGGCGCCCCGCTCAACAGATGGTCCGGGCACGGGCTGAACCGCGCCTCGACCGATCGGGGCGGCGCCAACGCCATTTCCAAACGGAAAACCTGCTCTGGGCAGACCGCCGCGCAGCCCCCGCAACGGGTGCACAGTTCGGCGTTCACCTGCGGCCCCTCGCCCTCCAGCGAGATTGCCCCGGCAGGGCAAATATCCGCGCACTGCGCGCAAGATGCGGCCAACAGGCGCGGGCGCACGCACGCCCCGGCCTTTGTGTCCAGGCGGCCTACCAGCTTTCCGCCACGCCGGGCATGAACGCCACGTCTTTCTCCAGCTCTCGCAAGCTGTAGGGAATGACGACCTCGCCCTCTTTGGGGACCCAGCGCACCTCTCCGGTCATTTCTTCCAAACCGTCGCGTAGCGCCTGCAGATAGGCACGTGTCAGCCGCGCGCTGGCGATCATCAGCGGCTGTTCACACCGCTCGGCCATCAGCGCACAGAACTGCGGAACCCAGACCAGCACATGCCGGTCCAGAAACCGCGCCGCATCGCGCGCCGCGTCCTCGGTGCCAAGGCTCAAAAGATGGGCGACGAATTGCAACTCATGCACGATGTGATCATCCGAGCGAATGCGCCATTCCGGCACGCTCAGCCCATAATGTTCATACCATTGGCGCACCGCGAACATCGGCTCCTGGCGTTCCAGCTTCTCTTCGGTCAACCAGACGCTGCCGGT
>CAYSBG010000099.1:0-7329 GCA_964429125.1 uncultured Aliiroseovarius sp. | reverse complement strand
TGCCCTGCCAGTAGCCGGCCGAGCCGAAATTGGCGTCGAGCGAGCCATTGGACACGGCGTCCAGCGCCTCGAATGGCGGTACCAGCTTGCCCGGCTCGAAGAACTCGAACTCCATTTCCTCCGAGATCGTATTGATGCGGTTGACCAGATCCACGGCACCGGTTCCGAGAATCGGGATCGCCGAAGGGAATGCCCCGGCCATTTCGATTGTGGTTTGGGCGTTGGCGGTTCCACCGGCCAGTGCGACAGTCGCAATTGCAGCGATCAGCTTGATATTCATTACTTTCCTCCCTTGTTCCTATAGGAACGGTTTACGGCCCGTGGCCTTTTTTTGGCACGTGCAAGCCCACAGGTTGGTAAAATTTCTTTACCAAAACTGCATCGTTAGTGCCGTATTACACGCCACCTGTCCAGATGTTTCCCGGTTTTTAATGGTTAATCAAGACCTTGCGCAATTTGTTGGCGTACATATCGTTCCGATAGACGGAATACCCTGTTTGCTCATCGGCTTGGTCGGTGGTTTCGCCTTGCCAAACCCTTCAGAGTGCGGGACTCATTGCCTGAAACTTGCCCGGCTTGCGCAAAATATACGCGCGTGCGGCACGACACAAAGGATCATCCATGGTCAGCGACACCGACCGGGCCTTTTTGACCGCGATGTTTGACGCGGCCATTGCTGCCGCCGATCCCGCGAAAATTCTGATAGACGTCCTTCCGCCCCGGCCAAAAGGGCGCACTATCGTGATTGGCGCGGGCAAGGGGGTGGCACATCTGGCGGCGGCGTTTGAAGAGGTGTGGGACGCGCCGATCGAAGGTGTGGTGGTCACCCGCAAGGGATTTGCCGTGCCATGTCGCGCGATCCGCGTGCTGGAAGCTTCCCACCCGGTGCCCGATGCGGCTGGTATTGACGCCAGCGCAGCATTGCGCGAGGCCGTGGCCGACCTTGGCCCGGATGATCTGGTGGTGGCGTTGATCACCGGCGGCGGCTCGGCTTTGTTGCCCGCACCTCCTTTGGGGTTTGCCTTGGCGGATGAACAGGTATTGAACCGCGCGCTGCTGACCTCTGGCGCACCAATCAGCGCCATGAACGCGATCCGCAAATGCTTCTCAAGTATAAAAGGCGGGCGTTTGGCGGCCCTGGCCCATCCGGCGCGGGTGGTTACGCTGGTGGTGTCCGATGTGCCCGGCGATGCCGCGTATGCGGTCGCCTCTGGCCCGACCATCGCCGACCCTTCCGGCGCAACCGAGGCATTGGCAGCCCTCGCGGCCTGGCGCATTGATCTGCCGGACAGGATTGTCGCACACCTTGGGAAATCCCGGCCTCCATCCCCGGCGGACCCGGTGTTTGATGGCCACGAAGTCCGGGTCATCGCCTCGGCGCGCCAGTCCCTGGAAGCGGCGGCCAGAATAGCTGAGCGGGCAGGGGTCCAAGCCGTGATCTTGTCCGACCGGATTGAAGGCGAAGCCCGTGAAGTGGCGAAAATGCACGGCGCGATTGCGCAGGAAATACGCGAACATGCGCGCCCGTTCAAAGCGCCCGTTGTCCTGCTTTCCGGCGGGGAAACCACGGTGACCCTTCGCGGTGATGGTAAAGGCGGACGCAACAGCGAGTTCCTGTTGTCTCTGGCCTTGACCTGCGAGGGGTTGGGCGGCTTTGCGGCGTTGGCTGCGGACACGGATGGCATAGATGGGTCAGAAAACAATGCCGGCGCCTTTGCCGACGGTCAAAGCTGCGCCCGGCTGCGCGCTCTGGGAATGGACCCGGCGGGAATGCTCGCAAATAACGATGCCTGGAGCGCCTTTCGATCCTTGGGCGATCTGTTTTCCCCCGGACCGACTGGGACGAATGTCAACGATTTCCGGGCAATTGTACTTCGGTAACCTATCCTGGACCCTGAGCAGCCGTTCAAAATAGGCCCGGAATTTCCTGAACTTCGGAAAACCCGAATAACATGCCTGTCTTTTTGACATGCCTCATGGTCCGGTTTTCGCGCGTCGGCTATAATGGCATCACATCCTGAAAGGAGAGGCGCTATGTATAAACACATTCTGGTTCCCATCGCTTTTGACCATGATCGAAATGCCGCTGAATCGCTGGCCATTGCCCAGACATTGGCAGCTGAGGGCGCAAAAATTACCGCTCTGCATGTGATGGAGGAGGTCCCTTCCTATGTCGCGCAATACCTTCCCGAAGGTCGGCTGGACGCGAATATGGACGAGCTTCAGAAGCGGCTGGCCGAAGAGTTGGGCGGGGCTGAAGGGGTCGAGCCGGTGGTGATTTCCGGCCATCCCGGCCATTCGATCATCGAATATGCCAAGGACAATGGGGCCGATTGCATCGTAATCGCGTCGCACCGGCCAGGCATCCAGGACTGGTTTTTGGGTTCTACCGCCGCGCGCGTTGTGCGCCATGCGCCCTGCGCGGTGCATGTTTGCCGCTGAGACCTGATCGTCGGGCGGGGCTGGCAGGCCGAACCGTGGGCGCTTTGGCCTGCCTATGATCTTGCTCTGCCTCCCTTTTCCGCCGTAGACTGAAGGAAAATGGAGGACGCCATGCCGCATATCCGCAAAGATGCCGGGTTGCAGACAATCATTAGCACCTTTGAGGTTGCGCCGGCTGAATGTCAGGCGCTGATCGACCTGCTGACCGAGGCCTGCAATGATTTTGTCTCCAAACAACCCGGCTTTATTGCCGCTGCGCTGCACGTGAATGACGCGCGCACCCGCATTGCCAATTACCTGCAATGGGAAAGCCGCGAGCATTTTCAGGAACTGCAACGCTCTGATGAAATGCAGGCCTACATGCATCGGTTTCTGGAACTGGCCCGGGAGTACCAGCCAGTCATGTATGACGTGGTCATGGTGTCGGGCGACTGAGCATGGGTGAATTGCCGGTGATCGGCGCCCAGCTTTCGGTGCTGGACCTGCCCGCGCACCGCGATTGGTTGGCCGAGAAAAACCGCGATCTGGAATTGCCGGAATTTTCCATGGCCGATATCCTGCGCGCGCCTGCGCCGTTCATTGATCTGGCCAAGCAGGCGCTGGACGGGTGGAGCGGGCGTTTGGGCATTCATGGGCCTTACGCCGGGTTCGAACTGGACGTTACGGACCGGGAAATACGTTCATTCGTGCAGGCGCGGCTTCTGGCGGCGCTGGATGTCTGTGCGGCGCTGAACGCTGTGCAGATGGTTATCCATTCGCCTTATGACGTGTGGGACGCGGGCAATCTCGACAACACCCCGCGCTCGCGCAAGGCCAACATCTCGGCCATTCTGGAAACCTTGGCCCCGGTTCTTTCACGCGCCGAAGGCCAGGGCGTGGTTCTGGCGCTTGAAAATATCAAGGACACCGACCCGGCCTTGCGTGCCGCGGTTGTTGCCGCCGCCGACAGCCCTGCGCTAAAGCTCTCGGTCGATACCGGCCATGCCTTTTGGGCGCATCGCGTTGCCGGGGCGCCGCCGGTGGCCGAATTCCTGCGGTCTGCTGGCGATGACTTGGCACATGTGCATTTGCAAGACAGCGACGGTCTGGCCGATCGCCACTGGCCGCTGGGCGAAGGGGACGAGGATTGGCCCGCCGTATTCGCGGCCCTCAAGGCGACCTCGGCCCAACCGCATCTGATTGTTGAACTGCGCGATTTCTCGCGGGTACGCGCAAGCGTTGCCCACCTGCAAGCGCTGGGGCTTGGCCAATAATCCGCAAGATGGTCATTTTATTTATCGACTGGCCAATTGATCTGTTACACTTGATCCGCGGCGAAAGCATTGGCCGGAAAAGCGAATAAAAGGAATATACCATGCCCAAAAGGGTTTTTTCACGGGTTGCCACCAACTTGATCGCCAGTTCACTCGCGATTGCATTTGCCCTTACTCTGGGGTTTCAGGCGGTCAATGCGCAGTCCATGCCGGACGAGGTAATGACATCTTATGTGGCCTATATTGGCACCGATGACTTGTATAATTCACGCGGTGAACGCCTGAGCAGTGCGGCACAGGTATTGCGCCAGGATCGGGCGAATTATCATAGATTTGGCCTGCGCCAGCGTGGCGACGAGAGCGATGCCCTGTTTGATACCGCACCTAACCGCGAGGTCATGACCCGGATTTTTGAACGCGACGGCATCGACCCGGATCTGGCTCGCTATATCATGAGCGGAAATGTCCGAGTCTATGTCGAGGTCTGGGGGCACGGCAATACTGTGACTGAGATTATTGTCGACGTTTACTAAAGCATGCCGCGCCTGATCAGATTCCGGTATTCGGCTGGCGGGGCGAGGCAGCGTTTGCGCAGCAAATGCGTTCGCCCTGCCGGACGAATTCGATTTGGTGCGACATGCTCTAAACCGATCCGAGATCAGGTTGGGTCACGATCAGATCTTGAAGGACGCGCAACATGTAAAGGTTCTGCGCCCTAAGGCCACAGCATCAGGAATACCCACAAAAAAGCAGAAAACTCGCGTAGGTAGGTCTTTGCCAAACGGCCGCAGGGAACGGGTCCCAAGGCCGGGCAGTCGGCCTGCAAATTGTGGCCAAGGCGGCGGGCAATCAGCCGTGCGCGGGGCGCATGAAATTGATCGGTGATCAATACCGCAGATGCGCCATAGGGCAAAAGCTCCAGGGAAAAATCTATATTTTCCTTCGTAGTGCGCGCTTTTTCCTCGGTCCGAATGCGGCTGGCGGGCATGCCGTTTTCCAGACAGATCTGCCGCATCACGCTGGCCTCGGTTGCTGGCGCCCCATTGATGCCGCCGCTCAGAATTATCCTGTCAATGCGCCGTTGATGGAACAGTTTTACCCCGTGTTCGGCGCGCCGCCGCAACGCTTCAGACGCGCTTCCATCTGCCCTTACACGCGCGCCCAGCACGATGCCGATGACCGGAGTGTCGCTCACGCAATGCTGGACCCGGTTTTTCGCCGCACCAACGCCAGGTCGGCCTTGCCCTTGACCAGCCAGGAAAAGGCAAACGCCCAGATGCCAATCGCTTCGGACCAAAAGATCAGGCGGGTGTTGATAATGAATTCCTGCACATCCGGCGGGCCATTCATTTTCGAGTATGACCCGGCAATCAAGCCGATCAACGACAAGACGATCACATGCCCGCACATCAGGTAAATTCTGCGGCGTGCCGGTTTTGCGGATTTGGGAAAGAGAATGTAACAAAACAGCGCCATGGTGAAAAAGAATGCGGTCCCCGCAGCAAAATGGACGTTTCTGGCCACATCCGCCCCCAGGACCACCTGGGTAATTGTATCCGCCCCGGTGCCGCCATTGGTATTGGGAAAAAATGCCAGGCCAAAGGCCGCCAGCCCGGCAGTGGTGGCCAGAACATTGTCGGACAATATTTCATCATCATGGCGCCGATAGCCACGATAAGAAATCAGGAAAACCCCTATCGCGCTAAGCGTGCCGACATAAACATCGCGCATCTTGGTGTGGAAAAAGTCCGAGATCGTCGGCTCGATCTTTCCTGACATTTCCCAGCCACCGAGAATTAACGCCAATGGCAGGAAAATGCCCAGAACCCCCAACGCCGTACGCACCCGGTGATAGGACAAAACCAAATCTGCTGTATGATTGGTGTTGCTGTTCTGACTGACCTCGGGGCGTTGTGCCATGGTTATTCTGGATAATTCACGCGGCATTGGGCGATCTGCGCATTTGCCCGGCGCTCTGCAGCCGACAGACGGGCCCGCAAGCCAGCCAGTTTCGCGCGCTCCGCAGAAATGTCGATTGCTACGGGAGTTTCCTCAACCCGCGTGCCGTTTTCCTGACATTGGTAAGCCTCGCCAGCCTCTGTGTAACATGTCGAAACATAGGTATATGGCACCGTCTGGCTATGAACTGCATAGCCGCGGCTGATGTTGGCTTCAGCGACGCTGATGTCTTTCTGGATACTGCGCTGCTCCGAGCGCGCTTGCGAAATGCATGCCTCTTGCGGGGTCGCACACGCGGCTAGAAAGGCAAGCGCGAGCGGGGCGGCGGAACGAATAAACATGGGGAACCTTTCTAGCAAATTTCTGAACCTTAGCAAAGAAAATGCGGGATGCACAATTCCCCGCGCCGAAAGCATTTCATATCTCTGCCATTTTTACAATGCTTTACCGGCGGGTCCTTTCCGACATCGCGCGTTGCATGGTTTTCTGTCAGGCAGTTGTTTGTCCGCGCGGAAATGCCTGTTACAAGAGGATAACTTGAAAGGAAGACACATGCGCATTCTGATCGCCCTACTCACCCTCCTGACCCTCCCTGCCATGGCGCAGGAGGCGGTCAACATCCGCCCTGATTTGCCCTCGGTGACGGTTGAAACGTCACAAGGCCCGGTCGATATTGCCCGCAACCCGGATAACGACGCGGTGCTGGAAGGCGACTGGGCGCGTATCAGTCGCCCCTGTCCACCGTTCTGCATCCAGCCGATCAGCCCGGCCGAGGGCGTGACCACGATTGGCGAGTTGGAAGTGCTGGAAATCCTCGCCGACCCCGAGGCCGTTCTGGTCGATAGTCGCACCGTCAAATGGTACACCGGCGGTACTATCCCCGGCGCGGTGTCGATCCCCTGGAGCGAGGTGAGCGATCGGCTCGACGAGTTGGGCTGCGAGATCGACTTTGACGGCTGGGACTGCACCGGCGCGCGTGAAGTGGCGCTGTTTTGCAACGGTATGTGGTGCGGTCAGTCGCCCACCGCCATCCGCGCCATGATCGCCGCCGGCTACCCGGTGGAAAAAATCCGCTACTACCGCGGCGGCATGCAGGATTGGCGCATCCTGGGCCTGACCGTGGTGCCGGGGGAGTGAGGGCGGAAGTACCGCGCGTGCCCGATATTATTTTGAAAGGACACTCAATCGCTATCCCTTAAAGTCTGGATTGGTCAATTCAAGTTCTGGGTATTTACGATTCCAGCTTTCAATCAGGAATACCGCAAGCGCGCTTGCCGAGCTTACAGCCAGACGTGCGATATGGGCATCAACGCGTTTTGTGCCCTTTTCGCGACCATGCGCATCACCTGAATGAGTGCGTAGTGCGCCGATGCCGCTGACCGTACTCGAGAGACCTCCGAGAATGGTGCGAATATCATCCGTATTTTCCTTGGCCTGGTAGGTCCTTCTTGGGCGATAATCCAAGCGGTTCCCTGACAGAACGATACAACGGCGCGACACTCAACTCTTTCGGCAGGGGAAGGTCCAGTTCCACGAGGATTGAGCGGCATACGCTTTCGACAAGCGAACAGGCCGCTGTAATTGCGTCTTCGGGATCGTCTTCGATGAACGCACGCGCCCTTTCGATTTCATCCAACACGGTGTCAAAGTCGTACTTTCTGGCGATAGCATGGGC